>CAIUOO010000088.1 GCA_903900795.1 uncultured Gemmatimonadota bacterium
ATTTGGCGGCGGCCGGCAACTTGGCGCCGCAGTTCATGCAGAACTTGGTGTCACCGGTTGGCGCGTCTCCCGCGACCGCACCCGCCGCCGCGCCCGCACCGACCGCCGCATTGGTCGGCGCAGCGGGCGCCGGTGTACCCGCCGCACCGCGCATGGCATCACTCACGATGCCACCGAGCCCGACACCGGCCCCGATGCCGGCCGCGAGTCCCGCCATCCCACCCGTATTCGCAGCGGCAATCGGGATCGACTGCGCCGCCTGGAACTGCGTGTACTGGCGCAGGTCGCCGATCATGTTCATCGAGATGCGCTCATCGAGACGCTTCTGCAGCTCGTCGGGGAGCGACAGGTTCTCGACGGTGAACGACTCGAGCGCGAGCCCAAGCTCGGCGAAGGCCGGCTGCACCGCCGTGGCAATCTGCTTGGCCAGCTCCGCCTGATTCGCCGCCATGTCCAGGAACGGGACCTGCGCGCTGGCGAACGCCGACGTAAATCCGCTCATGATCGCGTTGCGCAACGCCGGATCGATCTGCGCCACCGTGTACGCGGCGTCGGTGGCGCCGACCTTGGCCTGGAACACCGCCGGATCGGACACGCGGAACGCGTACATGCCGAACGCGCGCAGGCGCACCGCGCCGAATTCCTTGTCGCGGATCGTGATCGGCTGCTGCGTGCCCCAGCGCTGTCCGGTCTGGACGCGCGTGGAGAAGAAGTATACGTCGCTCTTGAACGGAGACTGGAACGCCTTGTCCCAATTCTGGAGATTCGTGAGCAACGGCAGATTCGCCGTGACGAGCGTATGCAACCCCTGCGAGAACATGTCCGCCGCACGGCCTTCATTTACGAAGAGCGCGAGCTGCGATTCCCGAACGGTCAGCTGGCCGCCGCTCTGGATCTCCATGTCCTGCATGGGGAAGCGATACATGAGGACGCCGGGACCGGATTCGGTCCACTGGATGACGTCGATGAACTGCTTGCGGAGAAAATCGCCCAAGGCCATGGAAGCCGCTCCCGATACGTTAGAGAAGACGTGACCCTACGGAGCGCGCGGGAGAAAGTGTCATCGCCTCCCGTCGCGCCGCCATCACTTCACGATGTGGAACGTCGACTGACGACCGAACGCCCACCGCACCTTGCCGTTCGCGTCGATGATCACGTCTTCTTCCTGCGCCGAGCGGACCTGCTGATTGTTCCACTCCGGCACCGGGGTGGTGGCCTGCAGTTCGATGGAGTACCACATGCCGGGGATGATCTTGTGGTCACCGCGCCCGGGCACGCCGTCCTGATAATCCCACAGGCCGACCAGCGCGCCGGCACCATGGCCGTGCAACCCGATGGGATGCGAGTACTCGGTGCCGTCGATTTTTTCGTCGCGCATCCGCTTGAGCGTGGCCGCCAGCACCTCATTGCCGGTGCGGCCCGGCCGGAGTTCCTCGACCGTGATATCCTGCAGTCGGTTTGACGCGCGCAGCGCGTTCTTGAGCCCCGCCGGCACGTCGGTCTCGCCGTCACGGAGCACGTAGCCGTTGTGCTGCGTGTCGGTGTTGAGCCCCAGCGCCGTGATGCCGAAGTCGCAGTGCAGCATGTCACCACGCAGAATGGTGGGATTGACGCCGACCAGCTCCGGGCTGCCGAACTGCCGCTGAATTTCGACGCTGGGCTGGAACCAGGTGGAGAGCCCGAGATCGCTGATGCGCTGGCGCATCCACCAGACCACGTCGTCGGCCTTCGTCACGCCGGGCGTGATGACCTTGTTGGAGAACGCTTCCTGGATGATCTCCCACGCCACCCGATTGAGCTCGCGGAACATGGCCTCCTCTTCGGGCTGGCGCGCCGCGACCAGATCGACCGCCAGCGCTTCGGCCGGCACCACCTTGGCCGCCCACACCGGGCCCAGCGCCTGCAGCATGCCGTCCCGCTCCCCGCTGGCGAGACCGTCGGCGAAGGCGAAGGTGCGCGAGGTGTTGACGGCGATCTTCTTGGGCTGCCGCTCCTCGATGACCTGCTTGAGGATGTTCCACTGCTCGTCTCCCCAGAGCTCGGCCTGCCGGTCGGTGGACCGGCTGCCGGCGGCGGGGGCGGACACGGCCTTCATGCTGCGCACCGCCTTGAACACGTTCCCCTGCGACGTGCCGCCGAGAGCAATGCGCTCGATCCCGGCG
>CAIUOO010000089.1 GCA_903900795.1 uncultured Gemmatimonadota bacterium
AGGAGTTGCACGCGGGCATTCACAACACCAAGCCGTGGGTACGCTTCGGCATCAGCCCCTTCGGCATCTGGCGTCCCGGCTATCCCGCGCAGGTGCGCGGGTTCGATGCGTACGAGAAGCTGCATGCGGATGCGAGGAAGTGGTTGCGCGAAGGGTGGGTGGATTACTTCACGCCGCAGCTGTACTGGCCCACCACGAAGCGCGAGCAGGCGTATCCGGCGCTGCTCGACTGGTGGGTGAGCGAGAACGTGATGGGGCGCCACATGTGGCCGGGCAATTTCACGTCGCGCGCCGGCGGTGTGGGCTCCGGCGCGTTCTCGGTAAGCGAATTGGTGGAGCAGATCCGCGTCACGCGCGGACAGCAGGGAGCCACCGGGAACGTGCACTTCAGCATGAAATCGTTCCTGACCAATCAGGCCGGCATGAACGACACGCTGTTGGTCGGCCCCTACGCGGCGCCGGCACTGGTCCCGGCCACGCCGTGGCTCAAGGCGGCCGCGCCGCCGCTCCCCATCGTGCGTCTCGCCGAGACCGCCACGGGTACGCAGTTGCTGCTGCGTGCCGCGGGTACGGCGGTCCCGTGGCAGTATGCCATCCGGCTGCGCACCGACACCGCATGGATTACGATGGTGGTATCGGGATCGACCACGTCGTGGGCCGTTCCGAAGGGCACCTCCCCGACCGCGCTGTCGGTGGTGTCGCTCAATCGCGTGGGTACCGAGAGTTCACCTGTCACCGTTACGTTCCCGACGCGCACCGGTGTGTCCGGTTCGTCGTCGACCCCTGCTCGAGGCCGTTCCGATGCACCCTGATCCCATTCCGTTCTACTACCGCATGACCTCGGGCATTCGTATTACGGTGCGCCCGTCGTATTTGCGCGACCGTTCGAACCCGATGCTGGGCCATTTTGTGTTCGGGTATCACATCCGCATCGAGAACGTCGGTGAACAGGCGTCGCAGCTGCGTACGCGTCGCTGGCTGATTCACGATGAGTCGGTGGGCGATACCGTGGTGGAAGGGGAAGGCGTCGTTGGCGAACAGCCGCATCTGCTACCCGGTCAGGTGCACGAGTACCGCTCGTTCTGCGTGCTCAAGGCACCGCAGGGATGGATGGAAGGGGCGTATCGCTTCGTGCGCGACGATGGCTCGTCGTTCGAAGCCATCATCCCGCGCTTCACGCTGGCGGCCGAGCCGCGCGCGGACACCGTCTCGTAACGCGGCGATCCCTCCGGCTTTTGGTCAGCCCGGAGGGATCGTGTCGGCGAAGGCGTCGGTGAGTAGCTGCACCGTGGCGTCGTCGAGCAGATCGCGCACCATCAGCGCCAGCAGCGCCGCCAACGCCGGCTCGGCGATGGGCTCGAGTGCGATCTCGGCCTCAGCCTCAGCCTTGGCATCCGAGGCCGGTGACACATCCGGCGTGGGTCGCTTCACCAACTGCAGGAGCGGGCCGCTGAGGGCATCACGGGCCTCGTCGCGGCCACTTCGGGTGATCACTTCCCCCAAGCGCGCATCGGCAGCCTCGTAGGCACGGGTCGCGGCGATGGTTTCGTAGCGCGCTACAACAGTCGCGCGATCGGTGGCACCGAGTCCGGCGAGGCGCACGAGAAATCGGCGCACGGCGGCCGTTTCGGGCCCATAGGGCTGCGAACCCATGGTGCTCACGATGCTACCGCGGCGAGCGGCACCGAATGGCCGAGCAGACGAAGCCCGTCGTAAACCGTCGGCGCCGCGGGACGCCATCCGGTGGCCAGCAACGCGTCGACGTTGACGCGCTGGCTGCTGCGGCCACTGCGGACAGGGGCGGACCGATCGATGGCGGCGCGTTCGATGGCGGCGCGCTCGTGGGGCGCGTGCGTGGTGCGTCCGGTGAGTGTGGCCGCGATGTCCGACGAGCGCAGCGGCGTGCCATCGGCGCAGTTGAAGATGCGCGCGCCGGGGGCGCGGTCGTGGTGCAGCAGATGGGCGATGGCCGAGATCACGTCGTCGCGCCAGGAGAAGTTGCACCACACATTGGCGGCCGCGAAGGCGGGGTCGGCGAAGCGTGCGGCCGGATCACGCTGCGGGCCGTACAGCCCGGCCGCGCGCACGATGTG
>CAIUOO010000090.1 GCA_903900795.1 uncultured Gemmatimonadota bacterium
CACGCCCCGTTGCGAGGCCGCGAACCACGAGCCCACCACGCCCGCCAGTGAATCCCCTTTGGCGTTCGCATCGAAGGCGGCCACGAGACCGTCGCCGGGACGGATCGTGTCGTACGCGTTGGGCCAGAGGTCATACTGATTTGTGCGGCCGCCGAGGTTGAGGGCGAACACCGTGGGCTGATCGGGCAGATGGAAGGCCAACTCCGAAGCGTCCTGATAGCGATCAGCGGCCACCCACCGATCGCCCGTGCCATCCAGGAAATCGCTCTGCCGGCTCTGCTCGACGGCCGCCGCCAGCGTCTCCCAGCCATGCGCACGGGCAATCGGATCTGTGCGCGGTGAGATCGGCAAAATCGGCGTGGCCGCTTGCCACGCCACGATGGCCAGCAGACTCGCGGCGACGGCGTGACCGCGATGCCACCAGCGGCCGTACGACCACGGTTTTTCGCTGGTGGCCAGCAGCATCATTGCACCCGGATACATCATCGCCGGCCAGTTCGCTTCCACCGACCGGCGCCACGCACTGACGCCAAAGAACGCGAGCGGGACCACGGAGAGGACCGCCAACGCAAAGCGACGCACCATCGGGTCGGTGGGGGCCAGATCGCGGCGCATGCGCCAGCCGTCGCGCATGGCGAACCACACCGCACCGGCCATTAATAGAAAGAGGATCGGCGACGCGAGGCCGACCTGTCCGCCCAGCATCTCGAGTTCGCGCGACAGGGGATTCCCTCGCACGCTCGGGCTGAATCCATGGCCCAGCTGAAAGCGGAACGACGCCCAATTGTTGAATGCGTTCCAAGCGACCACCGGCGCGAAGAGCCCCAGCGCGATGAGGGACGCGACCCACGGACCCGGCTCCGCAAAGCGTTTGCGCAGCGCGGGATGCAGCACGCAGGCGATCACCAAGCCCATTGGCAGCAGCACCGCCGTGTACTTGGCCACGAACGCCGCGCCGAGCCCGACGCCGGCCACCGTCCACCAGCTGAGGCTGCGCCATGAGCGCAGAGGCGACGCCAGGGCCCGCTCCACGCCGAGGAGCGCAAACATCGTGCTCGCGAACAGCACGGCATCGGGCGTGGCCAGCACGAGTCCGAGGGTCGCGATCGGCATCAGGGCCGCCAGCATCGCGGCACGCGTCGCGGCGCGGCGCCCGCTCGGGCCACGACCGCCCAATTGCCAGGCGCAGACGACCGCGGTGAGCTGCATGAGCAGCGCCGCCACGGCCGGGCCGGCGCGGACGCCCATGGCCGTCTGGCCGAACAGGCGTGTCCCGGCGGCGATCACGAATGCGATGCCGGGGGGATGATCGAAGTAGCCCGCGTCGAGCCGACGCGACCACTCCCAGTAGTAGGTCTCGTCGGGCAGCAGCGGGACGAGTGCCGACAGGCCGGCCCGCAGCACGACCGCCACGAGCATCCAGCTCGCAGCCGACGTCCACGAGCCGGGAGGGGCGATGGGAGGCTTGGTGGCAACGTCAACCGGTATCGACATGGGGGCAGGGTAAGTTGCATCCGTGCCTGATCATCTCGCTACCGAGCCGCCGCGATGTCGGCGACCAACGCGGCCACAGTCGTGCAACAGCGCTCGACGCCGCTTGCCGCGACGCGGGCGATCGGTCAGCTTGTCCACAAGAGCGGGACGGTGCCAGCGCTGTGACGGTTACGGCTGGTACCGGCTACGCGTCCTAGATGGACGTCGCGATCCGGGAGTCCTTCCGGATGGCTCATTCACTTCTGTTGACAGGACGGACCTGCATGCGGGTCTCTGCCCCCATTGCGAACATCCGCGCGACGCTCAGGGCGACGCGACGCGCAACCACGACCACGCTGGCCCTGATCGGGCTCGCCGGTTGTCTCGATCTCAAGGCCACCGTCGACGCCTGCTCGGTCTCGGTCGCGCCAGCCACGCTGACGCTGCCGGTGAACAGCTCGTCGTCGATCGTCGGCACCGCGTTCGATTGTAACGGCAACTCGATTCGCAACAAGAAAATTTCGTATTCCTCGAGCAATTCCGCGGTCGCCACGGTGACCACGGAGGGCAATGTGATCGCGGTGGGCGTTGGCACTGCCTCGGTCTCCGCCGTTGCCGACGGCAAGAGCGCGGCGATGCCCGTGACCGTGACGCCAGAGGTCGCCGCGACGGTCATCATCAACCCGTCCGTGCTCACGCTGCGTCGCACGAACACGCGGGACCTCGTGGCCACGGCGCGTACCAGCCAGAACACCATCATCGCCAACGGCACGTTCCGGTGGAGCAGCAGCAACTCGGCGATTCTGGCGGTCGATCAGAGCGGCAAGGTGACGGCGCTGACACCGGGCACGGTCGTCGTGACGGCCACGGCCGACCAGACCGTGGGCAGTGCCAACATCACCGTGACGGAGATCCCGATCGGCAGCTGTACGCTGAGCCCGGCCTCGTCAAAGGTCACGGTGTCGCAGAGCGTGCAACCCACGCTCGTGGTCCGTGATACCGCCAACAATGTGATCCCGTCGCAGGGACGGCCGATCGTGTGGACGAGCAGCAATGAAATCGTGGCCACGGTGTCGAACACCGGACTGGCCACCACCCGCAAGGCGGGGACAACCACGATCACCGCATCGCCAGCCGAAAACGCTCAGGTCACCTGCAGTGTGAGCCTCGAGGCCGTCGATCCGCGCATCGTGCAGGTGGTGATTCAGCAGCGCACCGGATCGCTCCGCCTCGCAATTCCGCGTGCGTTTTCGGCGGTCCTACTCGACTCCACGAATACGCAGGTGCCGGCGGGACGCATCATCTCGTGGAGCACGAACACGCCCACAGTGATCGGTATTACCTCGGCCGGCATCGTGACCGGATTGTCGCTGGGAACGGCGCGGGTGATCGCCACGTCGGAGGGAATCGCGGACACCGTCCAGCTGTCCGTCACGAACGTGCCGGTCGCCACGGTGACGCTGTCGCCGGTGCAGGTCTCGGTGCAGGAGGGGGCCACGACACAGCTGCGCGCCGTCGTGACCGACTCCACCGGACGCGAGGTCTTCGATCGTCCGCTCGAGTGGCTGACCAGCGACCTGACCAAGGCCACGGTGTCGAGCACCGGCCTGGTCACCGCGATCGCGGCGGGCGTGGTAAGCATCGGCGCCACCGCAGAAGCCCGCCTCGGGCAGAGCACCGTGATCATTCAGCAGACGCCGGTCGACACGATCGTCGCGAACGTCACGAATGCGGCCTTCACGCTCACGCGCGGCACGACGAGTGCATTTGCCATCACGTTGCTGGACAGCCGTGGCAACACGCTGCGTAACCGGAATGTCGTGGTCACCAGTGACACGCCGGGGGTTACGGTCGGTACCGCCAACAACCAGTCGACGCTGGTCTCGGTCAGCGGGATCTCAACCGGTAGCGCGACGTTGACGCTGCAGGTCGTCAACAACAACAACCAAAACGAAGGCAAGCCGACGCAGGTGCGTGTGACCGTGGCTGTCCCGACGCCCTGACCGCTCGCCCCGTTCCTTAGCGCAGTCTAGGTTGTCGTGCGGGGCGCTTCGTTTCAGAGGCGCCCCGTCCTGCGTTCCCGCCGTTGCCGATTCCGGAGTATTTGCCATGAGCGCATCGCCGCCAGCCGCCCACACCAAGCCCTCATTTCTTCG
>CAIUOO010000091.1 GCA_903900795.1 uncultured Gemmatimonadota bacterium
CGAGTCGAAGCGCCCCAAGGGCGCCACCAAGGAGATCGACGCCAACGGCATGTATCTCATGCCCGGCCTCGTGGACCTGCACGTGCATCAAGGCACGCAGCAAAAGGCGCCCGACAGCGAGTACTACAACAAGCTGTGGCTCGCCAACGGCATCACGACCGTGCGCGGTGTGCCGTTTGCCAGCTTCGACTACTCCATCAAGGAGCAGGCACGCAGCGCGAAGAATGAAATCGCCGCACCGCGCTACTCGGTGTACCAGCGCCCCGGCAGCGGCTGGGGACGTGGCGTGCCGCGCACGCCCGAGGTGGCGCGCGAGTGGGTGCGCTGGGCCAAGGCCAACGGCGCCGACGGCCTCAAGCTGGGCGCCGAACGCGCCGACATCATGGCCGCCCTGCTCGACGAAGCGAAGAAACTCGGCCTCGGCAGCACGGCCCACCTGCAGCAGGGTGGCGTGGGACAGATGAACGCCGACATGGCCACCAAGCTCGGACTCGAAGCCGTGACGCACTTCTACGGCATCTTCGAGTCGATGTACGAGTCGAATCAGATCCAGCCGTGGCCCATCGAATCCAATCTGCAGGACGAACAGACGCGCTTCGCGCAGGTGGCGCGGCAGTGGAGCCTGGTGAAGCCCGGGAGCGAGAAGTGGAAGCGCTTCCTGCAGAACCTCAAGGACCGCGACGTCACGCTCGATCCAACCATGACCACGTACCTCACGGGGCGTGACGTCATGAAGCGCATGAACGCGCCGTGGCACGCCAAGTACACGCTACCCACACAGATGGCGTTTTACGTACCGAGCCGCACCAACCACGGCGCGTACTTCTACAACTGGACCACCGAAGACGAAGTGGCATGGCGCAACTTCTATCACGTGTGGATGCAGTTCCTGAACGACTACAAGAACATGGGCGGCCGCGTCACCGCGAGCTCCGACGCCGGCTTCATCTACAACACGCCGGGCTTCTCCACCATCGAAGAGCTCGAGCTGCTACAGGAAGCAGGCTTCACCCCGGGCGAAGCGATCCGCGCCGGTACGCTGCACGCGGCCGAAACGCTCTTCAAGCCGATGGGCAAGCACATCGAGTTCGGCGTCGTGGAGCCGGGGATGCTGGCCGATCTCGTGATCGTGGACGCCAACCCGTTCGCCAATCTCAAAGTGCTGTACGGCACCGGTTGGTTCCGACTTAACGACACCACGGGCAAGGTGGAGCAGTACGGCGGCGTGAAGTACACGATCAAGGACGGCATCGTGTACGACGCGAAGCAGCTGCTGGCCGACATCGAGAAGATGGGAGACGCACAGCGACGCGCGGGCAAGTAGGGGCGCGGGCTGGTTCCTGCCCCTTTGGCGGGATCGCCAACAGCCAAAACACGGAGACCGCGGATCACACCGAAACAACACGGATCCGTCATTCAAGGGGTCAGAGTCGTTGAACGGGGCGTTCAACGACTCGGACCCCGTGAAGAGACCCCTTGAAGACGTTCAACGACTCTGACCCCTTGAACCGTGTTGTTGCTGTTCGTTGTTGCTGTTCGTTGTTGCTGTTCGTTGGTGCTTTTGTCGTGACCACGGCCCGACGCATATTCACAGCAAGCACATTTCCCACCGACCCAATCCCGCCCATGCGCCTTTTCGTCACCACCCTCGCCGCCGGCACCGCGCTCCTCGCTGCGACGTCGACATCGGCGTCCGCCCAGCAAGCCTCGCTCGTGTACCGCCTTGGCAAGGACACCGTGGCCATCGAGCAATTCACGCGCACGGCCACCGGCATGACCGGCGAGATGGTGCAGCGCTCAGGCGCCGCCGTGACCCGCTATCAGTACACGATCACGCTGTCCAAGAACGGGCGTCCCACCACGGCCTCAGTCAAGCGCCTGAATGCCGACGGCTCGCTGCCGCCGAACACGCCCAGCGATACGCGTTTCACCGTGACCGCCGATTCCATTGTGCGCGAAACGGTGTTCGCCGACAGCACACCGCGCCGCGCCTTCGCGGCCACGCAGGCCATGATCAACCTCCCCACGTTCATCTACGGGCCAACGGAACTGCTGGCCGGTCTCGCCAAGACAAAGGCGGCCGTTGATTCCCTCCCCGCCCTCGGCCTCACCGGGAATCTCGGCTTCACCGGCATCACACCCGCCGGTGGCGACTCGTTGCGGATGCGCGGCGGCGCCTACGCGATGATCCTGCGCTTCGATGCCAACCAGCGTCTCCAATCGGTGGACGGATCGCTCACCACCAACAAGTCCACGGGCATGCGCGGCGCCGGCAGCCTCGACATCGCCGCCATCGCCAAGAGCATGAAGCCCACCGGCACGCTGTCGCTGCGCGAAACCGCGCGCGGCGCGTTCGGACAGGGCGGCATGGTGCTCATCGACTACGGTCGTCCGTCGGTGCGCGACCGCAGTGTGTGGGGCGGCACACTGGTGCCGTTCGACAGCATATGGCGCACCGGTGCCAACGACGCCACGCACCTGTTCACGTCGCGCACGCTCACCATGGGTGACGTGGTCGTCCCGCCGGGCGCGTACACGTTGTTCGTACAGCACACGCGCACCGGCACGTGGCTCATCGTGAACAAGCAGGTCGGTCAGTGGGGCACAGTCTACTCGGCCGCCAACGACCTCGCGCGCGTACCGATGCAGATGTCGGCCACGCCAAGTCACGTGGAAGAGTTCACGATCGTGGTGCGCGCGATCAACCCCACGCGCGGTACAATCGAGATGTCGTGGGGACCAAGCATGATGAGCGTGCCGTTTACGGCCACGGTGGGATCCGCCCCGGCGGCCCGTCCGTGAGCGCGCCGCACACCCTCTCCGATTTCTCGGTCACAACCATCACGGGTGACGCGCTGCCGCTGTCGTC
>CAIUOO010000092.1 GCA_903900795.1 uncultured Gemmatimonadota bacterium
ATCTCCAGCAGCAATTCCTGCATCAGCTCTCGCGTCTGGTGGTCCAGCGCGCCGAAGGGCTCGTCCATCAGCAGGATGCGCGGCCCGTTGGCCAGCGCGCGGGCGATCGCCGTGCGCTGCTGCATGCCACCGGAGAGCTGCTTGGGGTAGTGCTGCTCGAAGCCCGTCAGGCCGACCTTGGCGATGAAGCCGTGCGCGATCTCGAGTTGCTGCGGACCCGGTACATCACGTTCGCGCAGGCCGAAGCACACGTTGTCCAACACGTTGAGCCAGGGGAACAGCGTGTAGCTCTGGAACACCATGCCGCGGTCGGCGCCCGGGCCCGCGATGCGGTGGCCGTCCAGCTGCACCTCACCGGCGGTGGGATGGTCCAGCCCGGCCACGATCCGCAGCAGCGTGCTCTTGCCGCAGCCGCTGGGCCCGAGAATGGTGACGAAGTCGTTCTCGACCACCTCCAGGTTGGTGGACTGTAGGGCGAGCGTACCGCCTCCGGCCCCGTCGAAGCGGCGCTCCACGCCGCGGATGGTGAGGATGGGCGTCACGAAACAGGCCACAGAGGTGGCAGCACGCTGTCGGCGAGGTGGGATGAGGTCGTCATCGTCCGCTCATCGGCCCAGGGCCGCCCAGCGAAACAGCCGCCGGTTCACGGCTTTGAAGAGCAGGTCGCTGGCCAAGCCGATGACGCCGATCACGATGATGCCGAAGATGATCTGGTCGGTGGCCAGCAGCGCCTGGCTGTCGGTGATCATGTGGCCGATACCGCTGGATGCGCCGATCAGCTCGGCGACGATCACGTAGGTCCACGCCCAGCCCAGCACCATACGCAACGTCTCGGCGATCTCGGGCGCCGCGCCCGGGATAAGTACGCGCCGGATCAGCCCCCGATCGCCCACGCCCAGCGTGTAGGCCGCCTCCACCAGATCGCGCCGCGTGTTGCCCACGATCACGGCAAACATCAACACCAGTTGGAAGAAGCTGCCGATGAAGATGACGGCGAGCTTCTGCGCCTCGCCGATGCCCACCCACAGGATGAGCAGCGGAATGAACGCGCTGGCCGGCAGGTAGCGGGCAAAGCTGACGAAGGGCTCGAAGAAGGCCTCGATGGGTTTGTAGGCGCCCATGGCCACGCCCAAGGGCAAGGCCAAGGCGGCGGCGATGAGGAAGCCGCCCACGACGCGCCACACGGTCATGCCAATGTCTTCAGCAAAGCCCATCTGCGTCAGCAACACCCAGCCCGACGTCACCATGGTCAGTGGATCGGCCAGGAACGTCTCGCTCACGAAGCCGCCCAGCGTGGCCACCGCCCAAGCGGCCACGAAGACGACGAAGAAGGCCGCGCCCAGCACCACGCGGGTGCCGGGCGACACAGGAGTCAGCGGCTTCACGATATGGGTCGCGTTACTTCAGGAAGCGCGTGTCGGCCAGCTTCGCGATGTCCGGCACGCGCTTGATGATGCCGGCCTCCAGCAGGATCTCGGCTGCCTTCTTGCTGAACGCAGCGTGCTCGCCGGCAAAGAACTTGATATTGGCCTCGCGGTCCTGCCAACGCAGGAACTTCTGGCTCTCCTCGAACCGCTCGGCGGTCTGCTTGACATCGGCGCCCATGATTTCGAAGCTCTTCTTCGGTTGCGCCTTGATCATGGCCAAGGCGTCGAAGTAGGCGTCGGTCAGGGCCTTGGCGGCCTTGGGGTGCTCGGCCAGGAACTTCGGCGTGCAGCCGAAGGTGTCCATGATGATCGGGTAGTCCAGCGTGGTGGCGATGATCTTGCCGGCCTCGGGCTTGGCGCGCACGGCGCTGAGGTAGGGCTCGTAGGTCATGGCCGCGGCGATGCCGGCGGTGCCCGCGATCATGGCGTTGGCGGCGACCTGCGGCTCGAGGTTGACCACCTTCACGTCCTTCATGCTCAGGCCGTTCTCACGCAGCATCCAGGCCAAGGTGAAGTAGGGCGCCGTGCCGGGCGCGCTGGCGGCTACAGTCTTGCCCTTGAGGTCCTTAATGGAATTGATGCCATTCTTGACCACCATGCCGTCGGCGCCGAAGCTTTTGTCCAGCTGGAAGATCTGCGTGGTGGCCACGCCGTTGGCATTCCAGACCACCCAGGTCTCCACCGTGGTGGCCGCGCACTGGATGTCACCGGAGGCGATGGCCAGATGGCGGTCCTTTTGCGGGATCTTCTGAAGGATCACGTCGAGCCCGCGCTTTTTGTAGAAGCCCGCTTCCTTGGCCAGGGTGAGCGGGGCAAAGCCGGTCCAGCCGGCAATGCCAATGGCGACCTTGGTTTCCTGGGCGGCGGCGGCGGTGCCGAGGGTGGCCAGCAAGACGGCGGCCGACGCGGCCAGGGCGATCATGGACTTCTTCACAGGGGACTCGTGATCAAAGCGGTCAGGCCGACAACGGCAACGAGAAAGCGAGAATAGAACGCGGTCACCGAATGGAGGAACCTTAAGCCCCTCAAGCGGCCACCCACAAGACTGACAAATCCGTGGGCTGGCGTGTCGCTGTCCGGTTTGTTCCATTTCGAGAAGCATGGAGGTATCCTCGTCACCTACGCTGGCTTGTCGTCCGTCGTCGATGATTCAGCGCCCTTCGCCGTCACGCAGCCGCTTATGGTCATCATCTACGCATTCTATCCGAACCGACCGGAATTCATGCCGGTTCAGGCACGATGTTTCCGGCGATTTCTCCGTGGCGACTATGAGTTGCGGATCGTGAACTCCGCAACCAGTGAAATGGCGCGGGCTGACATCGCCGCCACCGCCGCAGACCTGTCGTTGCACTCGCTGAACGTAGTGGTACCCGACCGATCGCTCCCGCCATCGAACGCGCACTCGCAACTCATTCACGCAGTGCTTCGCAATCAACCGAAGCCACCGTCAGGCTCGATCATCTGCCTGATCGATTCCGACATGTTCTTGCTGCGAGACTTTTCATTCCACGACTTTCTCGACGGCTACGCGTTGGCTGGTCGCAAAGATCGGCGTGGCAACGTGCGGTATCTTACTGGATCGGGGATCCTCGCCATCAACACGGCTCTCGTGCCATCGGTCACGGATCTGGATTTCACCCCAGCGCGTATTGGTGGCGTCCAAACCGACACCGGCGGTGGCCTGTATCACTATTTGAGGAATCACCCGACCGCGGCGGTTCGCGGCTTCGCGTACTCGGGAAAAGTGAACACGAGGAACGGGAATCGTTCGTGCCTGCCAGACGCTTCCCGCGCTCGATACGACGACGGCTTTGCGATTGAAATCTGGGAGCACGCGTTTCTCCACTATGTCTCCGGATCCAATTGGGACAAGCGAGGCGGGGGGTTCCATGAGCGCAAGTGGGACTACGTCAACACGGTCGTTGACGGATGCATTGCCGGCACCACGACGCTCCCGACTTCGTCATACGCATACCATCAGGTCGACATCTGGGACGTCGCGAACTACCCGACTGATATGACATTTTTCACACGCATCGGGCCGGACGGCCGCGCGTACGAATCGGGCCCGTGGTACTTCGACATTCTCAAGAGAGCCGTGCCCCGGCAGTGTGCCCGGCATTTGCCGCGGTGGTACACACGCTGGGCGCGGGGCAATTGACCCGGCGCGTCGTGTAATGCCAATCGCTGCCGTGGGCCGTGTGTCAAACCGAGTGTCGATCGTCCTCCCGTGCTATGAGATGCACGGCAAGGGGGCGGAGTATCTGGCATGCGCCCTTCACTCCATCGTTCTGCAGACGTGGCGGCCTTTCGAAGTGGTCGTGGCTGACAATGCGCAGGATGACTCGATCACCCAGGTGGTCCATCGCTGGCGACATCTCCTGCCCATCGTGCACATCAGGCCCGGCACGCGTCGGTCAACAGACACGCTCAACGCCGGCATTCGCGCGTGTACCGGCGACGTGGTCCGCATTCTCTTTCAAGACGACCTGTTGTTCGGGCCGGACAGCCTCGGGCTGATGATGCGGGAGTTTCATCGAGGCGCGCGGTGGTGTGTGGGACGCAACATACACATGGTGGACGGGAGGCTGGTGCGACCATCCACGCCCTTCGCCAGCACCGCGATGGCCTACGGGTGCAATACGATCGGGCCGCCCAGCGTACTGAGTTTCGTGAATGCAGAGCCGCTTTTGTTCGACGAAGACCTCACCTGGCTGATGGACTGCGAGTATTACCTGCGGCTCCTCGAGCAATACGGCCCGCCGGCGTGCATTCCGTACGTCAACACCATCATTCGGATCTGGGATCATCAATTGACGAACCACATCTCCGATCAGGTGAAGTCCCGCGAGGCCGACATCGTGCTGGACAAACATCGTGCGTATCGACGCTTTCGTGGCCTGCGAACGGCCTGGGCACTAGGCCGGAAGAAGTTGTACCGCGTGTCCTCATACCTGTCCGTCAGTGACACATCGACGGCGATTCGGGCGGGGACGGCGTTTGTGACGGCCTGCACCGGGCAGCCACCACGCTGAAGTGCATGCAACCGAGTGGGAAACGGTCGTGCGCGTTTCCACGAATGGTCAGAGTCGGTGCCACGAGGGAGGAATGAGGTCGGCGGCACTCATGGCGGGATTGGCGAACCACTGTCGTGGCGCGTACACAACGCCGCCACGATCGGACGCCAACCAAGCCGCCCACCAGCGCAGTGTGCTGTTGGCAATCACGAAATGCCGGCAGCCGGCCATCAGTCGCAGTTCCTCGGGAGCACTGTCGGCGGCGTAGTGATCGACGTGGGTCGTTGGCATGTTGAATGCGAGATGCTGTCTGACCCAGGGCATGTCGTCGGAAAAAACGAAGAGTTCGGGGGATTGCAGCTGGGCCGCCAGTCGCTCGATGGCACGACAGTAGTAGTCTTCGGAGCAGCATCCGTGAAACTTCCGGACGACGGCATTCGACACCAAATCCCCCCGCCTCACATGCAGGCAGATCGAGTCGCCGCGTGCCATCCTGGCGAGCAGCTGCCGGTCACGGTCCGTCAGCGCATCGTGTACCGCGAATTCCCGGCGGATGGACGGTGCGATATCCTCGAAACGGAACCTGTCAACAGGTATGAGACGCTGAGTGGTGGAGTTTACTGAGCCGCGACGACGGCGGCGTGCTCCTCCGCGATGGGGTTGAGCGAGACCGCGACCGGCAGCGCGCGTAGGGTGGGCGCGCCGCGCACGAAGCGGG
>CAIUOO010000093.1 GCA_903900795.1 uncultured Gemmatimonadota bacterium
ATGTCCTCCATCATCGTATTGCGTCGGCGGATCGGGGTCGCGGCGTAGGTCGCGTTGAATACGAAATTGACGGGTACCAGCTGTGCATCGGCCGAGGCACCGGCTTTATTGCCGAGCGCGATGCGCACACGTGCACGTGCCACGCGGGCCGCATTGAGCACCGCAGCATTGTTGGCGGTCGTTGCCTGCGTAATGGCATCACTGAACCGTTTCTCCGCGATCGCCAGCCCGTCTGCTGGCTTGAGCAACGACAGCGCATTCACCGCGACCTGACAGTAGCCTTCCGAGAGCAACATGTGGGCGAAGCCGCTGTACAGGTTGGCTCGCGCCAACAGCAGCGGGCGGCCGGTCACTTGTTGATCGGTGAAGCCGGACAATTTTGCAATCGCAAACTCACCTTGCCCCCTCGCGATCTGCAACGGCAGATAGACATTAAACGCGCCGCGGTTCGAGCTCACGAGCGGGCACTGGCCGGTTCCACCTTCCGGCCGAGTGAAGCGGGCGCTCCAGGAAACCACTTCTGCGCCACCGGAAGAATTCAGCACCTCGTTGGACCAGGCCGCGGTCGTCTGCGCATACTGACTGAACGCACACTCGAAATCAGCCTGTGCACCATCGACGAGGGTCGCCGCGAGCGTGGGCGATTCGAGCGCGCTCGAGGAGACATTCCCGGGCACGGGGACCTCGAGGATACCTTTGCACGCGGTGAAGGAATGCAGTCCGAACAGCGTGATCGCGGTGTTGACCATCAGCACACGGCGACGAACGAACGGGCGTCTGGACATGGTCACCACCGGGGAGTGAACGTGACTGGTCTGGCGTGAGATCGATCGGGTGTTTGGCATGGCTCAGTAGTTCATGCGGACGGTGAACACGATCTGGGACGTCGGCGGAATCACGGTCTGATGGGTGAAGCCCAATTCCGAACCACCCGGCACGCGTGTCTCCGAATCGAAGATTTTCGTTCCCCAGATGTCTTTCTGTGCGCGCCAGAGGATCGCCACATTGCGAGCGGCGATGCTGACGGTGACACGGTCTGATCCGACGCGTCCCGCGAGTGACGAGGGCAGGTCATAGTTCGCCCCGAGCTCTCGCAACTTCGCCCAGCCCGCATCGTAGAATCCGAGACCCAATCGAGGAATCACTGTTTGGTTGGCCGCGAAGATCGGATCAGGTGCGGCGTACACCTTGGCGCTGTTCTGAAAGGTGGTGTGTCCGAACGCCACGTCTCCATCCACGGCGTGATACCCACCGGCATACTCAATATTTGCGGTGAGTCGGAGCTTCTTGTAAAGCGTCACCGTGTTGTTGATGCTCCCCCACCAGGTTGGCGTGGAGTTTCCCCAGAAGACGCGCGGTGCCGTGCTACACGACTGCGGCGCTGCGCCATTCTCACTCTCGCACAGCACATTGGTGAGGCGGCCGCTCGCGTCGAACCCGGCACTGGCAATGCGATTGAAGAAGATGCCGCCGACCGGATAGCCAACTCGCGCGTTCTGCAGTTCGATGCCGCCAAGGTCCTCCACGATGTTCTGGGCCGTGGCATGATTCACATTCAGTTCGTACCCGAGATTCGCGCGCTGGAGCACGTTGACGTTGACGCCAAGTTCGTTGCCCCAGTTATGTACCTTCCCCAAGTTGCGAACCGTGGATCCCGGGAAACCACTGGATGGAAGATTCGGCGTCAACACAATGCCGTCCGTCGTGGTCTTGTCGAATCGGGTATACGCCACCGTCAGCCGGTCGCCAAACAACCCCAGATCGAAGCCGAGTTCGAGCTCTGATCCACGCTCAGGCTTGAGTTGCGGATTTCCGAACGAGCTGGGGGTGACGACCGGTACTCCGCCAGGGCCGGTCTGCGGCGCGTACAGGCGCAGGGCGGCGAAGACATCCGGCTGCTGGCCAGCCTGGCCCCACGCACTGCGCAGTTTGAACGTATTCACACGATCCGCGAATCGCTGAAAGAACGCTTCCTCGTTCACCACCCAAGACGCGCTCAGCTTCGGATAATATGCCGCTTTGAAGTCCTTACCGAAGGCGCTGTTGGCATCGCCACGTACGGCGCCCGTGAGGAACAGCCGGTTGTTGAAGCCGATCACTTCCTGCACGTAAAAGCCGAGCGTCTTGTTCTCGAGGAACGTTTCCCCGGACACGCTGCTGGCCGCGCCGCCGATGGTCGTGATGTCCGGCGTGGGGAAGTTGGACCCGACCGCAGTGATCTGGTTGATCTTCTTCTGGTAATACTGCATGCCGGTAGAGGTCGCCGTCGTGAATCTTCCCACCGCGAACTTGGCCGTCGCCGAGAGATCGACGGTATTGAGCACGGTCGTGAGCGCCTCGAGACTCTTTTCACCACCGCTGCGGGCGCCGAAGAAGTTCACGGCCCCAGTCGGCACACGCGGGAAGAGGACCTGATTGGTCGTCTGTCCGTTGTCATGACCGGCCTTTGCTTGCGTGGACAGCCACGAGAAGGGTTGATA
>CAIUOO010000094.1 GCA_903900795.1 uncultured Gemmatimonadota bacterium
GGTCAGCCGGACACTGATGTCTCGGAAATCCGGATTGGTCTGCCGGAACGCCACGTCGGCGGAATCGCCGCTCGAAACCTTGTACAGCCACAAGCGAATCGAGGAGTACGTGCCAGCCGGCACGGCAACGGCCACACGCGCAGCGTCGGCGCCATTCACTGGAACGTCTACCAGATACGGCCCCACGCGGATCTCCGCGCAGTCATCGTCGTCATCGTCACGACCCGACGACGAGGAGGACGATGAATAGGACGACGAGCTGGACGACTTTCCCGTGGTCTCGTCGTCATCGTCGTCCGAACAGACGGCCGTGGCCGACTTGAGCTGCACGTTGCGCACCACTAGCTGCGCCTTCGAGACCACCAGCACGTCGCCATCACGCGTGATCGTCATACCGGCGGCGGAGGTCGTGATCGTGGGCTTCGTGCCCAGCACACTCGGTGCGCTGCCAGACGCACTGGACGCCATCATGGGGGAGACCGTGGACGTACGGGCCAGCTGGAAGCCGAGGCCAACCTTGTTGGCGGACGACGGGCTGGTGCCGTCGTTGCAGGCAGACAGCGCGACGGCCGCGATGGCGGCCGCGATTCCCGACGCCGTTCGCGTGCGGCGGCTGGTGCGGAACGGTAGAATAGACGTCATCGTGAGAGCTCTCCTTGAGGTACGACGGATTCGGAACGACGGCAATTTGCCTCCGGCGCCCCGATCTCTCCGTGACGTAACGCACGGAACGGCAATAATAGCCGTTACGCCGCTGGCCGACCTCACCGCGTTGACTGCGCACGGAGTTGTCCGCATGTCCCTGCCGGGTCGGCGATGACCGCACCAATCGTGCTGCTGGTGAATCCGGCGGCCGGCCGAGGCCGTGCGGCGCGGGCGGCGCAGGCGGTGCACGGGGCCCTGACCGCGGCGGGACTGCTCGTGGAGGTGCACGAGACCCGCGCGTGCGGCGACGAGGCGCGCATCGCCGCTGAGGCGAGTATCGCCGGCGCTCGCGCCCTCGCTGTGGTCGGTGGAGACGGGGCGATCAGCCATGCCGTGCGGGGCCTCCTCGACGGCGAAGGGCGCGGCGGCGCGCGGGTCCCGCTCGCGATCTTCGCGGCCGGCACGGGCAATGATCTCGCGAAGTCGCTGGCGGTGCCAGTGCATCATGCGCAGCGAATGGCGGCGCATGTGGCCGCCGGCGCCACGCGGCATATCGATGTCGGCTTCGTGAACGACGTACCGTTCGTAAATGCCGCTGGCTTTGGCTTCGACGTGGACGTGCTCGAACGCATGCTTACGCCGGGGATGCTGCGTGGCACCGCTGCCTACGTCAGCACGGCACTCGGCGCGTTGTTCGGCTATCGCGGCTTCCGCGCCAATATGGAAACCGACTCGACCATCATGAGCCGAAAGCTCATGATGGTCTTCGCCAACGGCCGCTGCTTCGGCGGGGCGTTCCGGATTGCGCCACACGCGCGGCTCGATGATGGCGCGCTCGATTGCGTCACGATTCACGATATTGCGCCCTGGGCGCGGGTGCCGTTGTTCGCGCGCGCGATGCGTGGCGCTCATCTCTCGTCGCCGCAGGTGGCGTTCCATCGCGATCGCCACTTTCTCCTGCGATTCGATTCGCCCCCGATGTTCGAGACCGATGGCGAGTTACAGCAGGCCGCGTCGTGCGAGGTATCGGTACGCGTCCGCGCCGGCGCCCTCACGGTCATCGCCTAGCTGTAGATGACAAGGAGGTTGTTCACAGGGGATAATGGCTGCAAGCTGAGGTTGTCGAGACATCAATCCACAACCATCAGAGCCCCCATGAACATCCACAAGTTGGCACGTCTCACCCCGTTTGGGCGAGCGGTGA
>CAIUOO010000095.1 GCA_903900795.1 uncultured Gemmatimonadota bacterium
CGATCCCGGCGTGTTGCTGGCGGCGGCCAATCGCGTGTTCCGCAGCACCGATCGCGGCGACTCGTGGACCGCGATCAGCCCCGACCTCACCAAGAACGAGAAGCGCGACAGCATCGTGACGATGGGGCTCAAGGGCAGCGACATCGCGATCTCGCGCAATGACGGGATTTCGCAGTGGCCCACCATCGTGTCCCTGTCGGAATCGCCGAAGCAGAAGGGCGTGTACTACACCGGCACCGATGACGGCACGGTGAGCATGTCGAAAGACAACGGTGCGACGTGGCAGAACATCACGAAGAATCTGCCCGGCTTCCCAGCCGGTCACGCGTTCGTATCGGAAGTGGTGCCGTCACGCTTCGAGTCAGGCACGGTGTATATCACCGTCGCCAACTACCGGCAGAACGACTACGCCCCGTACGTATGGATGAGCACCGATTTCGGCGCGACGTTCCGCGCGATCACGGCGGGACTGGCCGGTGAAGTGGTGCGCACGCTCACCGAAGACACGCGCAATCCCGACGTGCTGTATGTGGGCACCGAAACCGGCATCTTCCTCACGCTCGATCGCGGGAAGTCGTGGAAGCGCTTGAAGGCGAACTTCCCGACGGTGCGCGTGGACGAGCTCACGATTCACCCGCGCGACAATGCGCTGTTGGTGGCCACGCACGGCCGCGCGTTGTGGATTCTCGATCACCTCGAGCCGATCCAGGAGTTCAACGCGGCGCAGAAGGCCGATGCCACGCTGTTCACGCCGGGCCCGTCGTTGCAGTGGAAAGCGAAGGACGACCGCAACGACGAGTTCTGGGGACATCAGTTCTTCACCGGCGAAAACCCGCCCACGGAAACGGTGCTGCAGCTGCACCTGAAGAAGGCGGTCATCAACCCGATGCTGCGCATCAGCGATGCGAGCGGCGCGGTGGTGCGTGAACTGGCGGTGCCGGCGGCCAAGAACGTAGCCGGTATCCAGACCGTGTGCTGGGATCAGCGCGTGGAGCCGATCCGTGAGTCGGCGCCGGTAGGCGGCGCTCCTGTTGGCGGTCCTCCGGGTGGCGGTGGTCCCGGCGGATTCGGCGGCGGTGGACGCGGCCCGATTCCGGGCATGCCGGTGCCCCTGCCGACGATCGGGTATCTCCCGGAAAACCCGTGCGCGGCGGCGGGTGCAGCGGGCGGCGGCGGATTCGGTCGTGGCGGCGGCAACGCCGCGCAGGGTCCGCAGGTGCTGCCCGGCACGTACACGGTGGCGTTGGTGGTCGAC
Source organism: uncultured Gemmatimonadota bacterium (assembly GCA_903900795.1). GTDB lineage: Bacteria > Gemmatimonadota > Gemmatimonadetes > Gemmatimonadales > Gemmatimonadaceae > Gemmatimonas. Next base: position 1,256 of record CAIUOO010000095.1, read on the forward strand.
GGCAAGACGGTGGAATCGAAGCCGCTCACCATCGTGATGGATCCGCTGGTGCAGCTCACGTCGGCGCAGCGCGTGGCGTACAACACGCTGGCCACTGATCTGCATTCGGCCCAGCAGGCGGGTGCGGCCGCCGCGGCGCCGATGACGGCGCTGCTGGCCGAAGTGCGCAAGGCGGCGGCCAAGATGGATTCCACCCCCACGCTGGCCGACAGCGTGAAGACGCAGTTCGCCGCCTTCCGGAAGGACTTCGACGCGGTGCGGGCCAAGCTGGGCGCGGGTGCACCGGCGTTCGCGGCCGGACCGGGCGGCGGTGGTGGCGCGGGCTTTGGCTCAAACGACGCCAACGTGCTGGCGCGCCTGGGTGCCGTGAAGAGCGGCATGCTGGGTGTGTGGGAAAGCCCGAGCGAGTCGGTGCAAAGTCAGGCCACGTCGGCGAAGGCGGCCGTGGAAGCGGCCGTGACTGAGGCGAAGACGTTCATGGCGCGCGCGCGGGCCATGAGCGCGCTGCTGGCGGCGAACGGCATCACGATGACGGTGCCGGCGAACTAGCCGTTCGGCACCGAACGGATGGTGGCTGGGATGATAGACACGAGGGGCCGGTCCGCAGTGGACCGGCCCCTCGTGGCGTAACGGATATCCTGCCAACGCTTTACGGGCGCTTGGCCACCAGTTCGATCTCGACCGACGCATTCAGCGGCAGGCCGGCCACGGCCACCGTGGTACGAGCCGGGAACGGCGCCGAAAAGCGCGTGGTGTAGGCCGCGTTCATGGCGGAAAAGTTCGCCATGTCCGTGAGGTATACGTTGCACTTGATCACGTCGTCCATGGTCAGTCCGGCGTCTTCGACCACCGCCTGCAGGTTGTCGAACACGCGGTGCGTCTGGGCGGTTACGTCGCCGTCGATCAGCTTCGTGGTGGCCGGGTCGATGGGCGTCTGGCCGGAGCAATACAGCAAATCGCCCGCCCAGACCGCATGGGAGTACGGGCCAATGGCAGCGGGACCGCGCGGGCTGAAGGCAGCAGAACGGGGCATGGGAGATCGGAAGAATGGTGGGACCGTGACCTATCGCCCAGAGATTCTATCAACGGGGGCAAGACGAGTCTACGAGATGCCGATTCTTGGGGGGATGCCCGCCAACGCCCCACTCCGCCAACGCCCCACTCCGCCAACGCCCCACACCTGCACGTCGACCCGACTGACCCCGACGCATCGCGAACAACTACCGGGCCCCTTTGTACCGCCGCGCCGCCAGCACGCCAGCGATAAACCCGCCGAGGTGCGACTGCCAACTGATGCCCACTTGTCCCGGTGCGATGCCCAGCACGAGTCCGCCCCAGAGCACGGCCACGAGGACGCTGAGGGTGATGCTCCTGAAGCTGCGCGCGTACCAGCCGCCGAGCAGCAGAAAGCCGAAGTAGCCGAACACGACGCCGCTGGCGCCGATATGCACGGAGCCGGGCGCGCCAAGTAGCCACGCCATGAGCCCTGAGCCGAGCATCGCGAAGAGGGTGACCGGAAGAAAGTGCCGCGCGTCGCGCAGCATGACCAGCCAGCCCATCGCCAGGAACGGAATGGTGTTGGCGATGAGGTGCTGCATGTTGGCGTGCAGGAACGGCGCGAAAAGAATGCCTCGCAGTCCGGTGAG
>CAIUOO010000096.1 GCA_903900795.1 uncultured Gemmatimonadota bacterium
TATGTCCCGGGAAATCGAACCCGCCGGCCCGCAGCGCCGCCTTATCAAGCGGGGCGGTGACGATGCCATCCACCTCCCCAGCCAGCGCCATCCGGGCAGCGCGCTCCACCGCGAGGCCGGCCAAGCGGCCGGCGTGCGCGCTATCGACCACGCGATCCCCCGTGGGCGCCCAGCACCCCACCGACTCGCGCACCGGCACTGGCGTGCCCGTTGGGCCGATCACATACCACGAAGCGCCCAGCGCCGCGATCCGCGGGTCACTGAGCGCCTTGGCAACGATCTCCGGGCCGATGCCTCGGGGATCGCCGAGCGTGAGCGCGAGGCGCATCACCGTCACCGCCTTACGGCGTCACCGTCTGCTTCGACGGATCGTACCGCACCGACACATACGTCTGCTTCTTGAGCGTATCGATGAGCCGACGCATACTGCGCTCCTCGGACAGCTGCGAACGCAGCCGCTCGCGCACTTCCTTGAGCGTGTACTCGCCCGCCTCATCAAGGAAGGTCACCTGTGCCACGATGAACTTGCTCACGCCCGCCGACGGGTCGGGCATCGGGAACGGGTCGATGATATCCCCCAACTTCTTGCCTTCGAGCGCGTTTCGATACGGCTCGGGCAGCTCGCTGCGCGGATATTCGGGGATCGTCTTGTCCTCGCCACCCGCGTTATCGTGATACTTCACGCTGAGCGAATCGAAGCTGCCACCGGCCCGCCACGCGGTCGCGATGCTGTCCGCCAGCGCCTTCGCGCGCGTTTCGTCGGACGTGTCGACCGTGGGGCGAATGAGAATGTGGCGCGCCTTCACTTCGGCCGGCTGCACACGGTCCACGCGAATGATGTGGAAGCCGAACGCCGTCTCGACCACTGGGCTGATGATGCCCGGATTGAGCGCGAACATCATGCGATCGAACTCGGGCACCATGCGTCCACGGCGATTCCAGCCGAGGTCACCGCCAAGCTCCTTCGTGCCGTCCATCGACTCCTTCTTGGCGATGTTCTCGAAGTCTTCGGGGTGCTTGTCGAGATCGACGCGAATCGAATCAATCTTGGCGCGCGCTTTCTTCTTCGATTCTTCCGACGGCTTGGTCGCGATCACCACCTGACGCAATCCGACCCGCGCTTCCTTACGCGGCAGCTTGGCGCGGTTCGCCTCGAACGCTTCGGTGATCTCGGCTTCGGTGACATTGATCGCCGTCATCTTGCCGTCGCGCTTCAGCTTGCCGACCACTTCCTGCTGCAAGTTGCGACGCTTCAGCTGGTCGTTCTGCAGCGTGCGCCACTCGTCGACCGTACCGAAGCCCGCTTCCTTGAGCGCCGCCTTGAACTCGGCTTCCGTTTTGAACTGGCCGCGGATCTGTTTCTCATTGTCATCGACGGAGCGCTGCAGTTCGGCCTCGTTCGGCTCGACCTTGAGCTCCTTCGCCTTTTGCACCAGCAGCTCGGCTTCCACCAGCTGCTGCATAATCTCCTGCTCGAGCTTCACGAGGTCTTCGGCGGAGGTGACCTTGGCCCCGGCCGAGCGGGCCGAGTTGACCGCCGCCAGCACCTCAGACACGAGAACGACCTGATCACCGACCACCGCGGCAATACCGTCAACCGGCAAGCCCTTGGGTTGCACGGTATCGGCGGCGGCCGCCTTGGGCGTCGGCTTCGGCGCGTCCTGCGCCAGCGTAACCGACAACGGCGCCGCGAGGATCGCGGCGCCGGTCAGCAGAGAAAGCAGTCTGGGCATCATTCCGTATAGTACCCGGTCGGATGACCAGGGGTTCGTTGAAAACGGGCTACTTCTTGCTCGTGTCAGGCGTCGGCATCGGGGCCGGAGCCGTGCCGGGAGCCGCAGCAGCAGGGGCGCCCTTGCCGGCGTTCAGCGAGTCAGCCGTCGCACGGACCGTCTTCGCCTTCTCGACGGCCTTGTCGAGGGCCTCATCGTTGATCGAAAACGCGAACTTCTTCTGCAAGGCGCGGGCGACCGGGTACGGCACGTCCACGAACGGCACTTCGTTCTTGATCAGCTTGCCGAAGAACGCCTCGATCCGCGAGGCCGCGATCTTCGCCTTGTCGCCACCAGCCTTCGCACTGTCGGCAAGCTTCGACGGCTCGACGTTGAGCGACGTCCACGTCTGCGTGACGGCCTGCTTGAAGTTCAGGTACAGGTTCGACATCTCGGCGGTGTCGAGCACCGACTTGGCGCTATCGGCCTGATGCAGCACGAGCTCGTTGCGCACGATCTGACGCACGAACTTCTCCACCAGCGAGTCCGGCGCGTTCAGCAGCTGCGGACGGATCTGCGAGTTGGGGGGGTAAGCCGAGACCCAATCGGCAAATTTCGACGCCGTGAGTTCGCCGCTCTTGTACGTGGCGAGCTTGCCATTGTCCTTACCGTAGCCGAGCGGGTTACGCGCGATGGCCTTGGCCTTCACGGCCACGCCCGACGTGAGCTCGACACCGTTCGACGACTCGACCTTCGCGAGATAGGTGCTCTCGGCGATCTGCACGTTCCGCTGCTTGGCGAGCGGCGCAAACTTCTCGGCGACGTCGGCATACGGCGAGCGATAGATCACGTGGTAACCGAACGACGTGGCGCACACCGGCGAGATCTCGCCCGGCTTGATGGCCATGACGCACTTCTCAAACTCGGGCACCATCATGCCCTTGCCGAACAGGCCCAGGTCACCACCGCGCTCACCGGCGCCCGGCTCGTCGCTCTTGACGGCGAGCTTGGCGAAGTTGGCGGGCGTGGCTTCGGCACGAATGCCCTCGGCCTTCTTCATCGCGGCCGCTTTTTGCTCCGGCGTCGCGTTGGCGTCCACCGTCACGAGAATGTGACGGGCCGCCATCGCCTCGCCGTTCATGTAGCGCTGCTCGTCCGGCCCCGGGGTGAGCGAGTCCCAGCCCTTCGACACATTGTCATAGAACTTCTTGACGCGGATGTTGTCGATGTTCGACCACAGCGCCTGATCCATGGTTTTCTTGTCGGCGAGCGAGTCGCCCTTGGCGGCAGCCACCGCCACGAGCTGGTAATTCACCCAGAGCTCGGCGATGGCACGGGCGACGTCCTTTTCAAGCGGGGCCTGCGACGTGCCCACGATCTCCGCCAGGCGCGTCACAGAGAGCTGCTCGTCACCGGCCGTGGCCGCGACGTCCGGGTTGGACGCGGCACCGCAGGCAACGGCGAACGCAACGGCGGCAAGGACGGACAAACGATACGATTTCATCAGGTCGAACTCCGGCACCGGAGTGAAAAGAAGTGTTGGTGAAACCCTGATAGCATCCGGTCGGTTGCCATCAGGGAGAGAGGGCACGCAGCGCGCGCACCAGACCCTCGAGCATTTCCGCCCCGCCTAACCGGGTCAACTTCAGCGCCAGCGGCTGGGTCCGTCGAACGTCCACTTGGAACTGGACACCGTGAAATGCCGCTGACAGACCCTTCAGGCGAGGAACTGCGTCTGCCCTGAAACTAACACGGGCTTCGGAGGCCCGCACAAGCACCCCCTCCACGCCAAGGGCCGCACCGAGCACCCGGAGCATGGCGCTGGCGAAGAGCGCGTGGGCCGCCGTCGGCATCGGACCGAACCGGTCGCGAACCTCCAGCTGGAGCGCCTCGATGTCCTTGGGCTCGCGCAAGGCCGTGAGCCGGCGATACACGTCGAGCTTGGCTTCCTGCGACGTGATATAGTCGTCGGGCAGGAAACTCGGGAAATCGAGCGACACGTCGGCGGGGATCCAGGCCTTCTGGCCGCCGGCGTCCGAGAGCTGCCGCACCGTTTCGTCGAGCAACCGCAGATACAAATCGAAGCCGACGGAGTGCACAAAGCCCGACTGCTCCGAGCCCAGCAAATTGCCGGCCCCGCGCAGCTCGAGGTCCTTCAGGGCGATCCGGTAGCCGGCGCCGAGTTCGGTATGGTGCTCGAGCACCGCCAAGCGGCGCTCGGCGTCTTCGTCGACCCGGTCGGGTACCAGCAGGTAGCAGTAGGCCCGGCGGTGGGAGCGGCCCACGCGGCCGCGCAGCTGATAGAGCTGCGCGAGCCCCAGATGATCGGCCCGGTTCACGAACATCGTGTTGGCGTTCGGCACGTCGAGCCCGCTTTCCACGATCAGCGTGGAGACCAGGATGTCCACCTCATGATCGACAAACCGACGCATCACGACTTCGAGCTCGCGCTCCTTCATCTGGCCGTGTCCCACGGCTACCCTGGCGCGCGGCACGATCCGACGCAGGTGATCGGCAATCGCTTCGATCGTCTCGATGCGATTGTGCACGAAGAACACCTGACCACCGCGATCGAGTTCGCGCGAGATCGCTTCTTCGATCAGCGCGTCATCGAACGGCTCCACGAACGTGAGCACCGGCGACCGATCGCGCGGCGGCGTCTGCATGAGCGTGAGATCGCGCAGCCCCGCCAAGCTCTGGTGCAGCGTACGCGGAATCGGCGTGGCCGTGAGCGTGAGCACATCGGTTTGCAGCTTGAGCTGCTTGAGCCGTTCCTTGTGCTTCACACCGAAGCGATGCTCTTCATCGACCACGATGAGCCCGAGATCCGCAAACTCGACGTCGGGGCTGAGCAGGCGGTGCGTCCCGATCACGATGTCGATCTGCTTCTTCTTGAGCTTCTCGACGACCACGGCCTGTTCCTTGGCCGTCTGGAAGCGGCTCATGACTTCCACCGTGACCGGGAAGTCGGCCAGTCGATCGCCGAAGCTTCGTGCGTGCTGCTCCGCCAAAATGGTGGTGGGGACGAGCACCGCCACCTGCCGACCCCCCTGCACCGCTTTAAAGGCCGCGCGAATGGCGATCTCGGTTTTGCCGTAGCCCACGTCGCCCACGAGCAGGCGGTCCATCGGACGGTCGCTCTCGAGATCGCGCTTCACGTCTTCGGTCGCTTTACGCTGGTCGGGCGTATCTTCGAACAGGAACGAGCTCTCGAGCTGCCGCTGCCACGCCGTGTCCACCCCATGCGTGGGACGGGTCGCCACTTTGCGACGCGCATAGAGATCCAGCAATTCCTGCGTCATCTCGAGAATGGCCATGCGCGTTTTTTCGCGCTGCTGCTTCCAGCGATTGCCACCCAGCTTGTGCAGCCGCGGGGCGGGCGCGTCTTCCGACACATCGCTGGCGCTGCGGTATCGCTCAATCTGATCGATGCGATACAGCGGCACATTCAGACGATCGCCGCCCTCGTACTCGATGACCGCGGCCTCGATCGTGCTTTCGCGCACGAAGATCTTTTCAATGCCGCGATAGATGCCGATGCCGTGCTCGAGGTGCACGACGTAGTCACCCGGCTTGAGCGCCCCGATGGTATCGAGCGGTGCCCCGGTGGTGTACTTGCGCGTGCGGCGCAGCCGGCGATCACGACGAAAAATCTCGTGATCCGTGAGCACGCGCACGACGTGCGGAATAATGAATCCGCCGCCCAACACGCCGATCGCGAGCGCCGCCGACAGCGGGCCATCTTCGCTGAGCAGTTCATCGAGACGCTCCACCTGGCCGGCGTTGTCGCACAGGATGACCGTGGGCAATCCGTCGCGCTGCAGCTTGCGCAGCACGCGCAGGTCGCGCGAGATGGATTCCGGCGGACGGGTGGCGAACGCCACATCGGGCTCGGGGCCCTGCGGCTGAAGGTCGGCCGACGAGGCACTGACCGCGCGCTGTGGCGGCGGCGAAATACGGATGGTGCCGAAACGCGCCAGCGTACTCGCCATCTCGGGCGGCGGCACGAACAAGCGCTCGCGACGCACCCACTCTTCGCCGCGACGACGCGCGAGTTCGAGATGGTGCGAGGCCTCATCCCACGTGCGCACCAGCTCCGGCAACACCGATGTGCCCGACGGCATGATGACCACCGCATCGGGTGGCCACAGCGAGGGCAGCGACACCCGTTCGGCATCGCCATCATCGTCGCGCACCCGCCCATCGACCGGCAGGATCAGCGCGAGCTCGGCATCACGCGTGCTGCGCTGCGAATTGAGATCGAAGTGGCGCAGCTCGACGATGTCGTCACCCCAGAACTCGAGGCGCACCGGCTCGGCCATGCCGAACGAGTAGATGTCGACGATGCCGCCGCGCACGGAGAACTGCGCCACGTCTTCGACCATCGGTACGCGTTCGAAGCCGATCGACTCCAGATGGGCCGTGAGATCTTCCAGGCGGCGCACATCGCCCTTGCGCAGCTCGAGCCGCGCCCCGGCCAGGGCGCGCGGCAGGGAAGTCTGCTCGAGTACCGCACGGGCGGTGGTGAGCAAGAGACGCACCCCGCTGCGCCCCAGTTTCTCGAGCGTTTCCACCCGTTCGCCAGCCACTTCGGCATGCGGCTCGACCTCGCCGAAGCCTTCACGCGGCGGGTAGAGCGCCACGGGGATGTCGTCGACCAGCGACTGGAGGTCGGCCAACCAGCGTTCGGCGTCACCGACCTGATCGGTGATGACCACCACCAAACGCTGGGGCAGCGCGCGGGATAGGGCGGCCACGAACACCGCGTCGGCCGACCCGGCGAGTCCACCAACGCGGAGACTCTGACCGGGACCGGGAATGGCTTGGTGAACTCGTGCGAACGCGGGCAGCGCCTCGATCGCATCGAGCAGTCTGGGGAGGCCCATCAGTGTCTCGCCAACCAGGCTTCGGCCAGGAGTGCGGCCAGCGCCAACGCCACCAGCGGCAACAACAATCCGTGTCCGGCGGCGCGATCGAACACGAGCGTGCGCCACGCACTCACGCTCGTGGCCGGCGTGACATCACGTCCGGCAATGTGGGTGCGCATCACCGCGACCGCGCTATCCGCTGCTCCCTGCCCCATCCCCACCACGTCCGACTCCTCTGGCTCCGGATTCACGACCAACGCGCCGATGCGCGTAGCCTGACGACGCAGGTAGTACACCCCTGCCTCATTGGGAACGGTGAGACGGTCGCTATTCGTGCCCACGAATTTTCCGTCGGGGCCTTCGAGGCCGGTGACACCGCGCAGCCCTGCGATGTGTTCACCCGGCACGGCTTCAATGACCCGGCCGTCTTCACCAAGCCGCCGTGACAGCGCCTCGAGCACCCACGGCACGAACGCGGCACGCAGCGGCAGTTCGGTAGCGTCGGGCTCGAGTGGCGAGCCGATGAGCACATAGCCCTCTCCCGCCACGGCCCAGGCCGATCCGCCGGCGGTGGCGAGCGTGTCGGGGATGGCCGGCGTGCTCGAGTTCGTGGCGGAGGCGCTGCCGCCGGGCGAATACACCAGCGGATAGCGCAACCGAACCGGCGTGCCTTCGAAGACACTGACCGAGGTCGCGTTGGTATCGAGCGGCGCACCGTCGCTGCTGGCCGCACGCGCCAGCACGAGATTGCGTGCGATCGCCCCGAAGCGCCACGGGATACCGAGGCGGGTGAGCGTACGGTTCGCTTCGCCGATGCGTACAGGGTCGAGCGGCGCCGTGAGCAACACCGGCAGCCGCACGCCGGCCGCATCAGCGCCCGACACGGTAACACTGCCCGCCGCGCCCTCGGCCCCGCGCCCGAGACGCTTCTCGTCGACCAGCGTCGCGAGCGCGGCCGAGAGAAACGCCCCCCCTTCCCGGCGCACCACGACCATCGGCGGCGGCGCGACACGCACGGCAAACCAGCGCGCGTCGTCGGCCCGCAGGGCGTCCGCATCGAGCTCCACCTTGCCGCGCACCCACCCGGTGCTATTGCTGGCCAACCGCTGCGCGACGCGGACCGGCGCGCCCATGGGCGCGCTCGCCACCGCGCCACGGGCCACCGTGCGCCCATCCAGCAGCACACGCCAATCGGACGAATCGGGCGCACTGATGGCGAAGGTCACGGTGCCCGACGGCGTCCAACGTGCCGGCTCCGCCGTCGCCGCCAGCACGGCCCGATTCCGCACCGAATTCGCGCCATGCGCCAGTATCACCACCGGGACCGCTCCGGCGCTCACCACGCTGTCACGCGTGAACGCATTCCGCTGCCCATCGCTCACGATGGCCACCACCGGCGCACGCGGACTGCCGCTACGCGCAAGCCCAACGGCCCGACGCGTCGCGGCGGCCAGATTGCCGCGCCCGCCTAACGGCGCGAGTCCTTTCAGTGACTCCAGCAGCGACGCGGCGCTGCCACCGATCACGCGTCCATCGGCGGTCACGATCCACGCGCGATCGTCGTTCGAGAGATCGGTCAGCACACCACGCACGTCGGCGCGCAAGCTGTCGAACACCGAGCGCTCGTTGCCGATGATCCCCGTGCTCATGGAGTTGTCGAGCACGATCGCGAGCGCCACCGGCGCGTGGCCAAGCCCGGCGAGCTTGGCAATCGGACGCGCCGCGGCCAGGGCCAACGCCACCACGGCGAGCAGACGGAGCAGGAGCAACAGGCGATGGCGCAGCTTGAGATCGCGGCTGTGTTCCTGTTCCATGCGCGTGAGATAGCGCACGGCGGGGAAGTCCACCGTACGGCCAACCTTCCGGCGCAACAAATGCACCAGCAACGGCACGCCGACCAGCGTGGCCAGCGTCAGAAACAGCGGAGCGAGAAACGCCATCGAGAGGCTGCGAGAGGACTACGACGAATGCAAGGACGTGGGCGCGAAGTGGCAGCTGCGAGTACTAGATCATGGCACCACGACCGTTCACGCCGACCAGCTGGCGCAGTGGTCGGCCGAACGGTTCATCGGTCATGGCCATCGCGTAGCGCGCACCAGCCCGGCCCAGGGCCGCGCGCCATTCGGTGAGCGCCTCCTGCACCGTGGTCTGATAGGTGGTGCGCACATCGGCGGGTGAGGCCGGGACTTCGATCTGTGATTCCGGATCGCGATAGCGCGCCTCGCCGGACTCAGGGAAGTCACGTTCGGCCGGATCCATCACGTGCAGCACCAGCACCTCGTGCCCGCGCGCCCGCAGCGTGCGCGCGGCATCGGCCACCGGCTCGGGGTCGGTGAGCAGGTCGGACAACAACACCACGAATCCCGGACGACGTACCAGCCGGCCCGCCTGCAACAGCGCGCCCGCGACATCGGAGCTGGTGCCGCCACCCGGCTCGGAGAAGGCCGCCATGAGCCGGCGCCACTGGGTGCGCTGGGAACGGGGCGGCACCACATCCCGCAGGGTGGCGTCGAAACGCACCAGTCCCACCGCATCGCGCTGACGCAGCAGCAGCAAGGCCACCGCGGCGGCCAGACGCTCGGCGTACGCGAGCTTGGTAAGGCGCGCGGGATCGCTGGTCCATTGCATGGAGGCGCTCACGTCGAGCACGAGCATGGCGCGCGCGTTCGTCTCTTCCTCGAATTGCTTGACCACCCAGCGATCGGCACGACCGGCGATCCGCCAGTCGAGATAGCGCAGGTCGTCGCCCGGCATGTACGGCCGGTGCTCGGCGAACTCGACACTGAAGCCCTTCCGCGGCGACCGATGCATGCCCGTCACGAAGCCGTCGACCACCCAGCGGGCGACGAGCTCCAAGTGGCCAAGGGCTGCCAGGACGGTGGGGTCGAGTTGATCGGCGCGTGGCTGGGACATGTGCGTGAAGGATAGCCCGAGGACCGCGGACCTGGGGTGGGGATCCGCCGGCGACTCCGGACGGAACGGTTTGACATCTACGTCCGAGCCCCCATCATTAGTTGAAGATTCCCGAATAACTCCTTCCGGGTCGGAGTGCGAAGATGACCAGAGCATTTGGACTGCTGGCAGCCGCGGCGTCCCTGACGCTGAATGGCACCGTGCTGGCTCAGAGCACGGCACGCGGTTCGGCGGCGGCGGCGCCTACTCCGCAGGTGACCGTTACCGGCGTCACCGCGGTCACGTCTCTTGCCGAGTGGCCCGGCCTTTCGCTGTCCGTGAACCGTGACGCGTACGTCACGGTGTTTGCAGTCACGCGCACCAAGGGTTCGGCACTGCCGATCCAGATTCTCTCGCCGGCCCGTCCCAGCGACGTCGGCACGCTCAGAGCGGGCAAGACGGTCAAGCCCCGTCGTCTGCTCGGCGATGAGGCCTTGCACCTGCTGAACTACGGCGAGTCACCGCTGATCGTCGCGATCGCCTCGACCGTGAAGCCCGAGTTGGCGGCATTCAAGGCCGGCGGCAGCTGGGGCCACGACCTGCTCATGGATACGGTGGCTGTCAGTGAACAGCAGCTGATCGAGATCCTGGCCAAGACGATGTATGAAACCGGCGTGCCGTTTGACGCCGTGATCAGCCAGCCCAGCACCATTTCGCCGTTACCGGTCATCAGCGGCGCCTTCGCCTTTGGGAACGGACCCGTTTCGGTGGCGCGGTATACCACCAGCCTCAATGGCGGCCTCAGCCTCGCGATGGTCGATCCGATCATCATGACGGCCGATGTGTACCAGAAGACCGGGATGCTGCCGCAAGAGTACATCAGTGGGGCCCCCTTTACGCTGAAGGGCGGCGCGGTGGCGGCGATCGAGGGCGGGCGCATTGTCTACCTTCCCCCGCCACCGAAGCCGCCCACGGCCGAGCAGCGGGCCGGCCAGGCCGGCGGTGCGACCGGCACAACGCCGCCGACACCGCCAACACCGCGCTAACACCGCGCGAACCGCGTCGTCCCAACGCGTTACACGGCGGCCGCGCTCTCGTGACGGCCGCCGTTTTCACATCCGGGCACCAGATTGCCGCCGGAATCGATTATCTTGAAAGGCTGTCCACGCATCGCCCCTTCTAGCAAGGCATTCCGTTGGAACTCAGTCACATCCGCAATTTCTGCATCGTCGCGCACATCGACCACGGCAAGTCCACCCTCGCGGACCGCCTGATCGAGAAAACCGGCACGTTGCAGAAGCGCGAAATGAAGTCTCAGGTGCTCGACACGCTCGACCTCGAGCGCGAACGCGGCATCACGATCAAGCTCAATGCCGTGCGCATGAGCTACAAAGCGGGCGACGGGCAGAACTACGAGCTCAACCTGATCGACACGCCGGGCCACGTCGACTTCACGTATGAAGTCTCGCGGTCGCTGGCCGCGTGCGAAGGTGCGATTCTGGTCGTCGACGCGTCGCAGGGCATTCAGGCGCAGACGCTGTCGAATCTGTTTCTGGCCATGGATGCCGGGCTCGAGATCATTCCGGTGCTCAACAA
>CAIUOO010000097.1 GCA_903900795.1 uncultured Gemmatimonadota bacterium
CCCGGCGTGCTCCGGCTCGGTCATCGCGAAGCAGCTGCGGATCTCGCCGCGCGCCAACGGCTCGAGAAACTGTGCTTTCTGCTGGTCCGTACCGAACTGCAGCAGCAGCTCCATATTGCCGACGTCCGGCGCCTGACAGTTGCACACGTAGTGACCGAACGGCGTCCAGCCAAGCACTTCGCTCAGGCGCGCATAGGCGTCGAGCGGAAGGTTGCGTCCACCGAGAGACGCCGGCAAAAATGGCGCCCAGAGGCCAAGTGCGCGGGCTTGCTCACGGAGCTGCGCCAGCACCGGTTCGTTCTGTGCCCACGCTCCGTGCAGCAGCTGTGATTCGAGCGGCACGAGCGCCTCGCGCACGAAGGCGCGCGCCGTCGCCAGCAGCGCGTCGAGCTCGGCGACGCTCGGCGCGGTTCCGCCGTGCGTCATGTGAGATACCCGCCATCGACCATGTACACGCCACCCGTGCAGTACGAGGACGCATCGGACGCGAGGAACAGCGCGAGTCCGGCCACGTCGTCAGGGGTGCCGATGCGGCGGATGGGCTGATGCCCAAGCACCTGATCCGCAATCTCCGTGTCCTGCCAGAGGGCCTGCGAGAAGCGCGTCTTGATCAGCCCCGGGCAGATCACGTTGGCCCGGATGCCGTCGGCGCCCCATTCCTGCGCCATCACTTTGGTGAGTGACACCAGCGCCGCCTTGCTCACGCTGTACAGCCCGAGGCCAGCCTCCGGCGACACGCCGCCGATGCTCGCCACATTCACGATCGCGCCGCCACCGCGCTGCACCATGATCGTGTGGGCCGTGCGACAGAGCTCGAGCGGTCCCTTGAGATTCACTGCAAAAATCTTATCGAAGGCGTCGTCGGTGGCCTGCTGCAGCGGCCCGAAAATCGGGTTCGTCGCGGCGTTGTTCACGATGATGTCAACACCATCGAAATGCTCTACCGTCCGGGCGGCCAACTCGTGCGCATCGGCGGCCTTCCCCATGTTCGCCGGAATGCCGACGACATCCAGCCCCTCACTGCGCAGCGCCTTCACCGCAGCATCGACATGCTCCGCCTTGCGACTGGAAATCACGACGCGGGCGCCGGCTCGGGCCAGCGTCGTGGCGATCGACAACCCGATGCCTCGCGTGCCTCCGGTGACGATCGCGACTTTACCATCGAGGCGCAGACGCGCGAGCGCGTCAGCAGTGCGCGGGGTGATGGGCTCGTGCATGGCAGTAGGCCGAGTGAAAGGGAACCGGGGAATAGCGAGCGGCGGCGGAACGATGCGGCCCTGCCTGCGCTCGAGCGGCGGACATCACACGAGCGTCTGCTGCAGAAACTCGAGCGTGCGCTCCCACGCCAACGCGGCGGCGCCAGGGTGGTACACCGCTGCGCGCGTGTCGTTGAAAAAGGCGTGACCGGCGTCGTAGAAATACGTTTCGGCGCGAACACCGGTCGCCGCGATCTCGGCCATCAACGCCTCGGCCCGCGCGCGCGGAATCGACGCGTCATGGTCGCCGAAGTGCGCTTGCACCGGCGCGCGCAGCGCCGAGAGATCGACCGGCACCTGGGGATTGAAAATGCCGTAAAAATCCACCACCGCATCGATCACGTCGGGATACGCCGTGGCCGAGTACAACGCCAGTTGGCCCCCCATACAGAACCCGATCGCACCGACCTTCTTGGGCGACACGGCGTCGAGCCCGCGCAGGTACTCCGCCCCGCCGCGCAGCGCGCTGGCCGTCTGCGGCATGTCGAGCGCCATCAGCAGGCGTTGCGCGTCATCCGGCGTCGTCGCCTGCTCACCGCGATACAGGTCGGGCGCGAGCGCCACGAAACCGGCGGCGGCGAACCGGTCGGCGAGCTGCGTGATGTGGTCCACCAGGCCCCACCATTCCTGAAGCACCAGCAGGCCGGGACCGTGGCCCGACGGCGGCAGTGAGAGGTACCCGGCGGCATGACCACCGTCCGTACCGCCACTCGCGGAAAACTCCACCATCGTGCCGTTCATACGCCGAGATCTCCGAGAAGGTGAACCGATACGGTGAACCGTGCGACGCCGTCAGACGCTCGTGTCGACGTGCTCGCCGCGAATGGCGAAGACACGCGCCACCGCCTGTCCGATCTTGTTGTTCGGCGTGCTGGCGCCGGCCGTAATCCCGACGCGCAACGGCCCAGTGGTCGGCAGCCAGTTCGTCACGTCGTCTTCGTGATGATGCGGGCCCACACGTCGGACGCGCACCGCATTGCCCTCGACATCGATCTCGTCAGGATCGGCAATGTGGTACGTCGTGACTTGCTCGGCGCAGAGGGCCGCCAGCGAAATCGTGTTGCTGGAGTTGTAGCCGCCCACGACCACCATCAGGTCGAGTGGCTCGGCCAGCAGTTCAATCACCGCATCCTGTCGATCCTGCGTCGCGCTGCAGATGGTGTCGAACGTACGAAAGTGCTCCGAGCGATGTGCCTCACCGTGCGCACGCGCCATGGCATCACCCACGGCCGCACCGATCGCCAACGACTCACGGGCCAGCATCGTGGTTTGGTTGGCGACGCCGATGCGATCGAGATGCAGATCGGGATCGAAGTGATCCGACGCGGCCTTCGCGAACATCTCGAAAAACGCCGATCGACTCAGCGGCGGACGCGGCGTCGGCTTACCGGCCCTGGCCTCGATGTAGTCCATCACCAGCTCTGCTTCCGCCATGTCGCGCACCACAAGGTATTGGCCGCTCGGGTACTTCTCCACCTGCGACGCCGTCGCGCGCGTTTCTTCGTGGTAGAATTTGCCGTGAATCAGCGAGGTAAAGCCGTCGCGCGCGTACACCTCGACGCGCTTCCACACATTCAGCACCGATCCGCAGGTCGTGTCCACCACCACGCACCCGAGTTCGCGCAGCGTCTGGAAATCCTGAATCGTGACGCCGAATGCAGGGAGAATCACGACATCGGCCGGCGCTACCGGTGTGTAGTCGAATCCTTTGCCACTCGCCGCCAGAAACACCACACCCATTTCACGCAACTTTGCGTTGACGTGTGGATTGTGAATGATCTCACCGGCGAGAAAAATGCGCTTGTCGGGAAACTTCCGGCGGGTCTGATACGCGTAGTCGACCGCGCGCTCCACCCCGTAGCAGAACCCGAACTCCTTCGCGAGGCGTACGGTCGTCTGGCCCGCGTGCAGCGTGTAGTCGCGCGCGCGAAGCATATCCACCAGCTGACCGGTGTAGTCGGCCGCGAGGGTGTCTTGCACCTCGGCCTTCAGGCCGAAGCCTTTGCGTACGTAAGTCATGTCAGACATAACGGCAATCTAGCGGGTTTCGGGCGCGCCGGCCCGGGCCTCGTCCACGGTCATCACGAACGGCGCCAGCGATTCGCGGGCGCTCCGTGGCAACGGCCGCTTCGCGAACTCCGCCACCGTCACGCACACGACCACCATGGTCGCGGCCGCAACCAACGTATTGCGCGTGGCGTGACGGATGTCCACCTGCAGCGTGAGCGACGTCTCACCCATCCGGGACACGTACGTGACGAGCGCCAGTTCATCGTCAAGACGAGCTGGTGCGACGTAGTCGATTTCGAGACGGCGGCGCGGCATCCAGATGCTCGGATGGTCGAACAGCGTGGCGTAAGGCAGCCCCGCCGCCCGCAGCAGCTCCTGCTCGGCGATCTCAATGAGTCGCGGAAACGCGCTGAAGCGCATGATCGACACGAGATCCACATCCGCCCAGCGGACACGCTCGTGTGTGACAAAGGGACGCGAGGCCGTCATGAGATCCAAAGCAGAACGGTGACAAACTGTCGGGAGATTCCCTCTGGCAGGAAGTCGCCCGGGCGTGCAACGTCCTTCAATGTACAAGACCATTCTCGTGCCGTTCGACGGCTCGGTGCTCAGTGCCCGTGCCCTGCCCGTCGCCGCAGCCTTGGCCCGCAAATGCGGCGCCCACCTGATCCTGACCCTCGTGCATGATCCCAGCGCCTACATCCCCTTCGTACCCGGCGAGGTGTCGATGCCGGTATACGACGCGGAACTGGTCAGCGAACACCGTGAGCGGGATCAGGCCGCGCTCGACGCCGCGCTAGCCGAGCTGGCGACGCAGGGCGTCGCGGCTACGGGGGTGTTGCTCGAGGGCACGATCGTCGAGGCGCTGGTCGAGCACGCCCAGTCGGCGGGCGTCGATCTCACCGTGATGACGTCGCACGGTCGCAGCGGCTTCGAGCGTCTGCGCCTCGGGAGCGTCGCCGCAGCGTATCTCACCCGCGCCACCGCGCCGGTCTACCTCGTGCGCGGGTCGGGCAGCGACGCGCCACCGGAGCTTCCCGTTGGCACCTTGCTCTGCACCCTCGACGGATCGCCGTTTGCCGAGGCCATCCTTCCCCACGCCAAAACGTTCGCGGAAGCCGCCGGACTCACGATGGCCCTGCTGTCGGTCGCCGTCCCGCACGCGATACCGATGGCCCCGTTCGGCGCCGAAGCACTGCTCGTCGATGAAAGCGCCCTCGTGCTCGAAGAGTCGGGACGCCTGGCGTATCTCACGCGCATGGCGAGCGCGTGCCCGCCAGGGACGTCCGTTCACGCGGTGACCGACATGAGCGTATCGCACGCCATCATCGACGAAGTCACCCGCACCTCCGCAGGGGCACTCGCCATGGCGACACATGGGCGCGGCGGGCTCAAGCGGCTGGTGTTGGGAAGCGTGGCGGATGAGGTGATTCGCCACACCCATACCCCGGTGCTGGTTTACCGGCCGGCCTGATCGTCTTCGCGCTCGGCCGGCATGAAAAACGCTGGCGCCAACCACGGCGCTAGCGCATAGGCGACCATCGGTTCATAGGCCCCCTGCCGGTCGATCAGTCCGGCCGTCAGAATGCCAACGGCGCCGCGGCCATGCTTCGTCCCCACGACGTTGGCAATCGCGTCCATAGCGTGCCCCAGCTCATCGCCGGCACGGATTCGCGCCGCGACACGGTCGGGAAGCGGCATCGACAGCGAACCGCCCAGTCCCTCACGGCCTTCGCGATCGACGACAACGGCCCAGGCGCAACTGCGCATGCGGCCATCGGCCAGCTCAACCACGCCGCCCTCGAGGCCCACCGCAAGCTCGGCACCCGTCTGCTGGAGCGCCGCCAGGGCGCGATTTCGGGCACCGCGCTGGGTTTGCTCGTCGCCCATCGGCTGATCGGGCACGCCGCTCTCCACCTCGACGCCCTCGATCTCCAGCGCGGGCTGGAGGCGCGCGAGCACGGCGCGGACGGCGGCGAGCTTGACGGGATTACGCGAGCCGACGGCAACGCGCACGAAGGGAAAGCTCATGGTCAGTGGAATCGCTGCGAAAAAGCGCCGAGGTTGGTGCGTGGCGCTTGCTCGCAGCCACGTATGCAAGTAACCTAGCTCTTCTGACTCCAGGATATGCCCGTCTCCCTCTCCGACGCGCGACGGGCCGACTCGCGCGATCGTCCACCCGGACCCGTGCCCCCTCGCACGCGACTCTGGCTCGACTTCGTCAACACCGATGCCGCCGCGCAAACGCCCGGGGGCGATTTGTTGCGCGACTTCGAGGCACTCCTCTCCTGGTTTCAGGAAGCGGGTGCCGTCGACGACGAGCGCGCCGCCGGCATCCGCCGACGCGCGTTGCTGCAGCCGGCCGCCGCCGCGGCCACGCTGGTCGACGCCCGACGGGTGCGCGCCGCACTCCGAGTGCTGGCCGAAAAGGGGCACCTCACCGAGCGGGTCCGCGACGATGCCGTTCTGGAAATCAACCGGGTGCTCGGCCGGAGCGCGGGAACGCGCCGCCTCGAGGCTCGCGCCGAGGGCGGCTACGTGCGCACCTTTGTGCCCACGGGCGATGCGTTCGCCGGCTTGATGATCCCGATCGTCGAGTCGGCGGCCGACACCCTGGTGAACGCGGAGCTGGCGCGCGTACGCCGCTGTGCCGATCCGCGCTGTCATCGCGTGTTTCTCGACGGCACCAAGAACGGACTGCGTCGCTGGTGCGACATGGGGACGTGTGGCAATCGCGCCAAGGCCGCCCGTCATCGGGCACGCACGGTGACGCGTCGGTGAACCGGACGACGGCTCGCGTGCGGTGCCGGCGATGACGACGCCGCGTACACCCGCCCGCGCCATCGACGCGATCCCGCGCCCGGAGTCCGATCACGACCTCACGCTGGAGCGCGGATTCGTGGCGTCATTGCGATGGCTCGTCTCCGAAGGCGACACGCGAGGTGTCCGGCGCATCGCCGTGGAGTTGCGCGCCCTGCGCGAAGCACTCGCCGCACTCGACGAGACGCGCGCCGCACGCGATGAATTCGAGAAGCGCGCGCAGGAACTCGACAAGGAGCTGCAAGCCGCCCTGGCGGTCCTGGGCCCGGGCACGGCGGTCAACGGCAATGGGTCGCTGGTGCAGCGCTTGGCCCGACTCCGCGAACGGCTCGCCGAAGACACCGCGTCACGACGCCAGCTCACCATCGAACGCGATGCGTGGCGCGCCATGTGCACCCTACTGACTCAAACGCGGGCGCGTGTGCATGAGCTCCTCGAAGACGCAGAACGCGAGCGTGATTCGCTTACCGCTGCGCTCGATGTCATGAAGACCCGCGTGATGGAACTGAGCGCCCTCCACGACGATGCCGCGCGCGACTCGGCCGCCAGTCGTGCTGAGCTGGCGGCCGTTCGGGATAAGCTGCGCCGGTGGAGCGGCACCGTCGAGCGCGCCCTGCATGAACTCGCGGGCGCCGCCGGTTCAATCGCCCGAGACGCCTGAGCGTCGGCGGCGCGACACTTACGCGCCGACGACGGCCGTCACGCTGGGCGACACCACGGCGCGCACGACCGACTCCTTCAGGTAGCCCATTTCGACGGCGTAGTTGGCGAGCTTGCGCTGCAGCAGGCGACGTCCCCGAAATAAACGCGACTTGACCGTGCCTTCGGGCACGCCAAGCGCCGTGGCGATCTCGGCGTAGCGGAGGCCCTGCAGATCGCTCAACACCACGGCGGCCCGATACTCCTCGGGCAGCGAACGGATCGCGCGCGTGATCTCATCGTCGAGGAACGAATCGTAGAAACGAGATTCGGGATCCGCCTCGCCGACGGCCTCGAACAGCGCCCAGCCCTCGGTATCCTCCGGCTGCTGCACTTCGCGCGCGTCGATACGCCGCTTCCGGCTCACGAACACGTGATACAGAATCGTGAACAGCCACGCGCGGATGTTCGTCCCGAGATGATACTGCTCCCACCGCTCGAATGCACGCAGCAGGGTGTCCGACACCAGATCCTCGGCGTCATCGCGCGAACGCGCCAATTTCAGCGCAAACGAGAACAGGGCATCCAGATGCACGAGCGCCTCGCGCTCGAACTGCGCGCGACGGGCGACGCGATCACCACTCAGATCCGCCGCGTCACCCGCGTCGCGTGGAACGGTCGCCAACTGCACTGCCTCGTTGTCCATGCTCACCATGATCCCGCTCTCCGTAAGTCTGCGCCGCGCGCGGCAGTCGCCATCATCCTGCCATCGAAGGAACCGACATGTTCCTTGCAATGCCGTGCTGTGAGGATCCTGCTCACTCGGTATACCGCTGCAGCTGCATCGCCATACCGTCGCGGACATGCATCGCGATGAACCGCTTCAGATCGGCGGCAATCCCTTCGAGTACCGAGAGGTCACGCTTGACGCGCGTCATCAACACGGCCCCTTCCAGCGCGGCGATGATGAAGCGGGACAACCGGATGGCGTCGACGTCGTCATGCAGCTGCGGACGGGCTTCCCACAGCAGCGAGCGAATCTGGCTGGCCCAGCGTTCAAACACGGCTTCGATCCGAACCCGGAACCCTTCGTGGGCGTCGGCCAGCTCCGCGGCCAAGTTGCCGAACGGCGAACCGCGACGACCGCCGCTCTCGGATTGCAGAGCCACGACCGCGTCGATGAACAGGTTCAACCGCTCAAGCGGGTCGATCATCGGCTCGCGCAGAATGGCAAGACCGCGTTCGGCGAATCGCTCGAACTGACGGTTCAACACTTCGTAGCCGAGCTCTTCTTTCGACTTGAAGTAGTGATAGAAGTGGCTTTTACCACTCAGTTTCGCGCCCTTGATCACGTCGTCCACCGAGGTCGAGGTGAACCCTCGCTCGGAGATCAACGTCGCGGCTGCGTCCAGAATTTGGGTTCGGCGGTCTGACATCGTGCGGAGCAAATTAGGACCGTACGGTCCAATATGCAAGCCGGCATGGACAAGGACAGGTAAGCTACTATCTTGCAATGGTTTACAGCCAACGAGAGATTCCGAGATGAGCGCTACACCATCCGAGATGCACGAGAAAATAGGACCGTCCAGTCGAGCTCACCACCCAGCGCCGGTTCGGTCACGAGTCTGTGAGGTGACACGCACCTATCTGGAGATGGCCACGCTACAGCAGCTGGTGCCTGGGCAATCACCGGACGTGCCGGTCTCGCTCG
>CAIUOO010000098.1 GCA_903900795.1 uncultured Gemmatimonadota bacterium
AGTCCGTGGGCGTTCAGCGCGTCGGATCGTGCACAGTGGGCCGAGGGAATGGACATCCCCACGATGGCCGAGCTGGTGGAGAAGGGCGAGAAGGCGGACATCCTGTTCTGGGTCGGCTGCATGGGCTCGTTCGACGATCGCGCCAAGAAAATCACGGTGGCGTTCGCGCGTATCCTGCAGGCGGCCAACGTGCGCTTCGCGATTCTCGGACAGGAAGAGACCTGTCACGGCGATCCGGCGCGTCGCATGGGCAACGAGTATCTGTATCAGATGCTCGCCAAGGGGGTGATCGAAACGCTCGACGGCTACAACGTCAAGACCATCGTCACGTTCTGCCCACACTGCTTCCACCAAATGGGCAGCGAGTTTCCGGATATCGGCGGCAACTACGAAGTCATTCACCACACTGACTACATCGAGCGGTTGCTGGAGGCCGGGCGTGTGCCGCTCGACACCGAGCACGGCCAGCGGCTCAAGGTCGCGTACCACGATTCGTGCTATCTCGGTCGCTACAACGACATCTATGATGCGCCGCGCAACACGCTCAAGCGTGCGCTGCCGATTATGGAGCTCGTGGAGCCGCCGCGCACCAAGAGCCGCGGCATGTGCTGCGGCGCCGGCGGTGGTCGCATGTGGATGGAAGAAAACGTCGGCAAGCGCGTGAACGTGGAGCGCAGCGAAGAGCTGCTGGCCACGGGCGCCGATCAGATTGCCGTGGCCTGTCCGTTCTGCATGACGATGATCACCGATGGTGTGACTGGGGCCGGGAGCAGCGTGCCAGTGCTCGATATCTCCGAGGTGGTGGCGTCGCGGTTGTTGCCCATCGTGGCCAGCGCCTAACGCACGCCCTCGCTCGGCCGGTGTCGCAGGCGCATGACCTGGATTTCCTGCTTCACCAGCCCTTCCTCGAACTTCGTCGTGACCGTGTCGAAGATCTCGAGCCCCACGTGCACGAGATGGTCGCGGAACATGGGTAACGCGAGACGGCCTGGATCGGCCACGATCGCCACGCCGTCGGGGGCCAGCGAGCGGGCCATGCATTCGCCCACGAGAATCGCGTACTCCTTCTCGTACAGCACGTCAGCGGCCATCACCACCTCGAAGACGCCAAGATCGATGGGCCATTCGCGCCAGTTCACCATCCGCACCGTGGGCTCGTGCCCCAGATTGCGCGCGGCGTTCCCGCGGGTCACGTGCAGCGCATCCTCGTAGTAGTCGGTCGCGGTGACATCGAAACCGCCCAGCATGGCGCCCACCGTCGCGAGGCCAAGGCCGCAGCCCATCTCCAGCAGCCGTCGCCCCGCGCCCGCCTCGCGCGCCATCGTGGCCGACAGCACGCGGGCCGAAGGCCACAGATCGGCCCAATACGGCAACCGCTCGTCCATCACGTAATCGGCTTCGCTGATCAGGTGATCGGCGTTCTCCGGCTTCACGAGCGTGACCGCGCGTCCTCCGACGTCGACCGTTTCTGTGGCGAGTGAAAAGCAGCGTCCGAGCGCCTCGTCGAGCGCCTCGCCATGCAGGTCGGTCAGGATCGGTCGGGTCATGTCGTCATCAGGGGAACGTCGGGCAACAGGATCGCGGTGAAGAGCATGCCAGGTTCCGCGCGCGACACCTCGGGCGGAATCAGCAGCAACGCGTTGGCGAGGGCCATCGTGCGCAGCAGGTTCGACCCCTGCGCGCCAGCCAGTCGTGCTTCGGGCATGCCGTCGGTACCCGCCGAGATGATCACGCGCAGGAAGTACGTAAGCGGTGCCGGTGTGTCGGCGTGCTCGACAAAGCGTACCGGCACGCGCAACGGACGATGGCCGGCGTGTCCGCCCAACAGCCGGATCAGCGGCCACGCGAAGAGCGATCCGGTTACCATCGTGGACACGGGATTGCCGGGCAGTCCGATCCACGGCACCTCACGTACGGTGCCGGTGCCGATCGGGCCGCCGGGGCGGATCCGTGCTCGCCAGAAGGTTTGCCGTCCCCCCAGTGCCGCGAGCGCCTCGCGCGTGTAGTCGTGCGCACCGACCGACACGCCGCCGGTCGTGATCAGCACATCGCAGCCATCGTCGAGGGCGCCGGAGAGCGCGTCGGTCAGGGCGCCAAGGGTATCGGGCACGAGTGGCAACGTGCGCACCTCGGCCCCGGCCGATTGCAGCAAGGCTGGGAGTGCATAACTCGTGGACGACACGATGCGCTGTCCCGCCTCCACCTCGTCGAACCGATCGAGCATTACCAGCTCGTCGCCGCTCGACACGATCGTCACCTTTGGCGCGCGATACACCGGCACCGTATGCGCGCCGATGCTGGCCAGCACCCCCAGGTGGGAGGCGCCGATGGTGGTACCCCGCGCAAACAGCTCACTGCCGGCCGCGACATCTTCACCGCGAGGTCGCACGTTCGCGCGACCGCTGGCATCGCGATCACTGAACACGGTGACCTGCTCGATCCCTTCGTCCGTGTCTTCAATGCGAATCACAGCGTCGGCGCCCGGCGGCATCGGCGCACCGGTCATAATGCGCAGGGCCGTGCCCTGCTGCACCCACGGCAGCGCGGTCGCGTCGGCGCCGGCGGCGCTCATGCCTAGCACCGGTAGCACGCGCGGCGCGTCGCGCGCGGCACCCATGACGTCGGCGCGCTGCACCGCGTAGCCATCCATGCCGGCATTGTCCCACGGTGGGAGCGCGACGTGGCTGCGGACCGGCGCACTGAGCGCGCGGCCGAGCGCCTGCTCAAGCGCGACTTCTACCGTCGCGGTGGTGCGACCGTCCGCCTGCAGCAGAATGGCGTCGAGCGCTTCGTCGAACGAGAGGGGCATGTGGCCCGCCGGTGGCAACGAATTCGTCAACGCGGCGCGCGCGGCGCGTTGCCGCCCGATACGATGCCGCCCAAGGCGCGGCCGGCCAGCGTGGTGACCAGCAGATCCTGCACGCGCTCCACTTCCCGTGTCGGCACCGTGAAATTGTTGCTGAGCATCGCGAACATGACCAGACGGCCATCGGCGGTGGTGACGTAACCCGAGAGCGCGCGCGCCTTGTCCACCGTGCCCGTCTTGGCGCGGGCATTGCCCGCCGCGGGCGTCCCCTTCATGCGGTTCCCGATGGTGCCATCCACACCGGCAATCGGCAGCGCGTCACGATAGGTCGCGAACGACGGCGACCGGCGCATCGCATCGAGCACCTTCACGATGGCCCGCGGTGTCACGTAGTCGTGGCGCGACA
The DNA here is from genome assembly GCA_903900795.1 of uncultured Gemmatimonadota bacterium. Lineage (GTDB taxonomy): Bacteria > Gemmatimonadota > Gemmatimonadetes > Gemmatimonadales > Gemmatimonadaceae > Gemmatimonas. The sequence goes on from CAIUOO010000098.1 coordinate 3,213, forward strand.
GGCCGCTGCCGTCGCGGTAGGCCGCGTCGCTCGTCGTCACGCCCCATCCGGCCAGCGTCCGAGCGCCCACGGCGCGCGCACTGTCGGCCGATCCGTCACCGCTTGCCCGAAGCCCCGACGTCCGGAACAACAGTTCGGCGATTTGGTTCTGCGACGGCTTCTGCATCCGTCGGAGCACGTCCGAGAGCGGCGCCGACTGCAGGACGATCACGGTGTCGGCGGCGCGACCGAGCGTGTCCGCTTTCGCGACCGCGCGTCCAGACACGCGGATGCCACCGTCTTCCAGCGACTGCGTGAGCGCTGCCGTGTAGGCATCGCTCGGATGGCGATACGACAGCGTGATCGACGCGCTGTCGCCAAGCGCCAAGGTGCCGGTCACCACGACGCGATCGCCGATGCTGTCGTATACGGCCTCAAGACGGGGTGGACGCACGCCCCCTGCTGCCGCTGGCACGGAATCGCGCGTCGTCGCCTGCACCAGCAGGCGTGGATACGACCGCGTGGGGGCGCTGGTGACGGCAACAGCGCGTCCCACCCGCGTGGCAGCGCGGGCCTTCAGCACGAGTACGCCCTCGTTGAACAGCAACTCGTCCACCGCCGCGCTGTACGCGGCATCGAAGTCGTCGTAGGCCCAGCCGAAGCCGGTCGTCATCCCCGGGAACGCATCGCCGATCGCGCGCACACGGCCCGTGATGCGCGTAATGCCGCGGGCCGCGAGCGCGTCACGCACCGGCGCGAACGCGTTTATCGCCGCACCGCCGCTCAGCGAATCACTGACACCCGGATCGCCGCTCCCCGACACCAGCAGATCGCCGTGCCAGGTCGTTCCGCGCTGACGTCCGTGCAAAAGCATGGGCGTGCGCCACCGATGGTCGGGGCCGAGCGTCTGCAGCGCGATCGCTCCCGTGAGCAGCTTCTCGTTCGACGCGGGCATGAACAGCTTGTCGGCGTCGTTACTCAGAATCGTATCGCCACGCTCGGCGTCCACGATCAACAGCCCCCACCGCGCGTTGCGCCACATCGGGGCCGCCAGCACGGAATCGACGATCCCCTGCAGGATGCCCTGGGTGGTCGGCGCCGGCACCACCGCGGCGGGCATCATGACCGGGGCGGGGAGCACTGGCGGCGGCGTGTCGATAGACACACGAGAACTACGTGCACATCCCGCGGTCAGCGTCGCACCGAGCGCGAGCGACCACACCGTCACACCAAGTTTCGAATGCACGATCAAGCGTCTGCCTCGTAGGGGCGGGTGAGTGCCGTGCGCAGCGCGCGCCGTTAACGGAACAGCGGCAGCGTGACGCCAACCGTGACCGTGTGCGAGCCGCGCCACGCCGAGCGGTTGCGCGTATCCGTCAGTACCGACGTGGTGTCGGACGCCTTCACGAAGTAGCGGTCGGGATAGTCGTACTGCCACATGAAGTTCGTGAGATCCACCCGGATCATGGGCCCCTTCCGCGGGAGGTAGCGCAGGCCGAGGCCGTACGAGAACGAGAATTTCGCGCCGAACCGATAGGAGCCGGTGTCGGCCGCGGTGAAATCCGTCACGACGCCGGCTCCGCCGTTGAGCGAAGGAATGAGCCGCTGCCACGTCTTCTTGCCCGTGAGCGCCAGATCGAGGCCGCCGTCGAGTTGGTGCGTCGTGACGCCCGGCGTGCCGATCACGCGCGTTGCGAGCGGGTTCGTCGGCTGCAGGAGCTTCCGCTCGGATGGGGCGACCAAATAGCGCACGTACAGCGACGCTGGCCCGCCGATGGCGATGTCGTAGCGCAGCGCGGCCGCGAGGGAAGACGTTGGCGCCACATCGGCCGGATCGCGTTTCATCGCCATCCACCCACCCATGATCGACAGATTCTGCCCCAACTTCACGTCTTCAAACGGGCTGTTGGCTGGCAGGTGTCCCACCTGCGCGGCAACAACGGCCGGCATCACGCTACCCAAGGCGACGAGACCGACGCCGGCGAGGGACCGCCGCACGCGGACGAGGAACGCGGACGACGAACCGATGGAAGGCAGCGGCGAGCGCAGAACGGAAGACAAAGCGGGCATTACACGGTGGGTGAAGGCGAGCGATCGCTCAGGTCGCGCAGATCGCGACCCGTGATTTCTGGAGGGAACGTGAGGCCGAGCAGCGCGAGGGCCGTCGGCCCCACGTCGCACAGGGCACCGCCGCCACGTAGCGGGACCGTTTCGTCGGGGTCGAGCACGACCAGCGGCACCGGATTGGTCGTGTGCGCCGTGTGCGGCTGATGCGTGACTGGATCGACCATCATGTCGGCGTTGCCGTGGTCGGCCGTGATGATCAACCGGGCGCCGCCGTGCTCGGCCGCCTCGAGGATGCGACCGAGACAGGCATCCACCGCTTCCACCGCGAGAATCGCCGCCGGAATCGATCCGGTGTGACCGACCATATCCGTGTTCGCGAAGTTACACAGCACGAAATCGTGCGTGCGGTTGGCCAGCGCGTCGCACAGAATGTCGCAGACGCCGGCCGCACTCATCTCCGGCTGCAGGTCGTACGTCGCCACTTTCGG
>CAIUOO010000099.1 GCA_903900795.1 uncultured Gemmatimonadota bacterium
GAGGGATACCGCGTCACCGACGGCTTGATCGCGCGCGTGGCGACCGGCGACTGGAATCCGGCGGCGCACGTGGCCGATGCGGACGCGCGGAACGCCATGGCCGCCCACGGCTACTGGCGTGCCCACGCCGCGGTGCAGGGGAGCGTCCAGCGCGTGCTGGAGGGCGCCGAGGCGGGGGCGGTGGCGGGGGATGAGCATGGCCGCTGGTACCGCGACCTCTTCGGGCCGAGTGTGGACGCCGGCGTCATCACCCCGTCGGACCTCGCGGGATACCGGAACGAACAGGTCTTCATCCGCAACGCGGCGCACGTGCCGCCACCGTGGGACGCGGTGCGCGACCTCATGCCGGCACTCTTTCACTTGCTGACCGAGGAGCCCGATGCTGGCGTGCGGGCCGTCCTCGGCCACTTCGCCTTCGTGTACGTGCATCCGTACATGGACGGGAACGGCCGGATGGGCCGATTCCTCATGAACGTGATGCTCGCGTCGGGGGGCTACCCGTGGACGATTATCCGCGTGGAGCGGCGCAGCGAATACATGGCCGCCTTGGACGCCGCGAGCGCCCGCGAGGACATCGCGCCGTTCGCGCGGTTCATCGCGTCGTGTGTGGAGGAATGCGGAGAAAAATCCTAGTCACGGTCAGCCCTCCTCCGCATCCCTGGAGCAGTGGTCCCGCTCGCCATCCGCTAAACCAGAACGCCGTCGCGGTAGACAGGGGTAGCACCGAAGTTGGCGCGCGACATCAGCGCATATTCGGCTGACGCGGTACAGCACGCAGTGGATACGGAGACGTGGATGGAGGTGACCTGTGGCTAATCCGGCAAGGAAGTTCAAGAGCGACGCATTCGAGGCGATTCACAGCGCGGTGTCGGACCTGCGTGAGGCGCGGATGATCACGGCGGCAACGCTGCGGGAGTATGATCAGCTGTGCATGACGCCGCCGCCGCTGTCGGCACTCCAGATTCGTGCGTTGCGCCGACAACTCAAGGTGAGTCAGCCGGTTTTTGCGGCCTTTTTGAACACCACCGCCAGCACCATTGTGCAGTGGGAGTCGGGCAAGAAACGGCCGAGCGGCATGGGACGTAAACTGCTGCAGATTGCCAAGGCGAAGGGTCTGCAAGGGCTGACCGTCGGCTAATGGCGATGGCGCGGGCGGCCTGACGGAGGTGGCACGATCGCTACCTGGGGAATTTCACGCGATCGCTGACAAGCCTCCGGCCTCTCCCGCAGAACGCCACGAATGTTCGCCATCCATCGAACATCCCTACGCACACCGAACGCCACGTGCGCACCCGCTTCGTCACGCTCGGCGGACGCGGACGGGGCGTGGAGGAGTCCGCCCGTGTGGCAGCGAGTCCGTGCACGTCGCGGAGCCATCCGCGCCCGTCCGCGCTACCCGAGGTCCCCTAGGCGTCATGATACGAACGCCGCCCGTTTCTTGGCACGGCGCTTGCTCTTCGTCTCGCACGACTGCTCCTTGACGAACTGCCACTTCGCTCAGGGTTCGTTCGCAGGCACGCGGGGTCGCGGCATCAATGGCCGCCGATCGGTGTTCGGTTGTGACTGTGGTGCTCGTTCGACAAGGCTGCTCTACGCGCGCAACACATCTTCGACGTTGTTCCCTGACCCAGCCAGGCGTCAGTCTGCTGTCCACGCTACACTATGAGAATACTGACATGATCCAGAAGAAAGTGTTCGTCGAGCCGCAGTTGCAGGAGGAGCTCTCGCTGGCCGCGGGGACCCTCGTCAGTGGTGGCAGCATTTCTATTCCCTAGTCTCCCTGACGCAGGCGTACGCCGTGCTGATGACCCCCGAACGCCGGATCTCGCGATCCGGCGTTCGTGCGTTCGGGCATGGCGGCAGGGCTCGTTCCAACGAGGAACGCCGGCGCGAACCACGTTGGTTGCCGTGAGCACCCCCCGTCGTCATCCGTACACCAATGACCGTCCTGATCACCGCACCACCCACCGAAGAGAGCGCCTACACGCTCCGCTGCGCAGACGCCGACGTCTCGGCGCGACTCCGCGCGTGGCTGCGTGGCTCGGAGCTCGCCTGGCCGGGTCACTTCGAAATCGATGTACTGGTGACGGAGACGTCACCGTTTCCTGACGAGGATCGCGAGGTGGTGCGGCAGCCGGCCACTCGCATCTACGCCGGCCCGCCAACCGGTACCGTTCGCATCGAATGGGATAACGCACCCGCCATTGCCATCGTGGATGCGGAGTTGCCGAAAGCGCAGCTCTGGCTTTCGCCTGCCGCGGCGGACAAACTCGAGGACGGTGAACGGTCGTTCCTGCTCGTGATGCTCGTCTTCCTCCTGAAGCGTATCGGCTGGTATCACGTGCACGGCGCGGCGCTCATCGATCCGCGCGGCCGCGGCTGGCTGATTGCCGGCACTTCCCATTGCGGCAAATCGACCACGACGGCGCTGATGGCGACCCGCGCGTGGCAGATCGCCACCGACGATATCGGGTTTCTCCACGTCGCCGAAGGCCGAGTAGTGGTGCAGGGCTTCCGATCGCATATCGCCCTGCGCCCCGGCGGGTTCGAGATGTTAGGCGCGGCGGGGGGCACGCTCTTCGAACGACGCAGCAAACACGGGTTTCACGCCGAGGAGCTGGGCGGCACGTGGGCGCCGCAGGTCGCGCCGAGCATTATCGCCTTCCCGCGCCTCGGTGAGCGTACGTCGATCGAGCGCGCCGTCCCGCGCGCCGCGCTCTCCGAGATCGTCAAGAACTCCAGCTGGGTGCTCTACGAGGGCACTGGTGCCCAGGCGTATCTCGACGTGATCGGCAAGCTCGCCGCGCAGGGCCACTGTTATCATCTCACGCTCGGTCCTGACCTGTTCGATCACCCCAACCTGTTGGAGGAGCTGGTTCCATGACGATACGGCTGCATCGACACGCAGATCTGCGCCTCACAGCACTTGAGGGAGAAGGCGTGGCGCTGCACATGGGCTCACGGCGGTATTTCACCGTGACCGAGACGGGACTGTCCATTCTTGAGGCGCTGAAAGCGCCGCGCACCTTCGACGAACTCGTCGATGCGATCACGGCCGAGTACGAGGTCGAGCGTGAGCACGCCACCAGGAGCGTGCGGCAGTTTGTAGACAGCTGCAAGACTTCCGCGTTGATTCTCGAACACGACGCGTGACGTCCCGTCTGCCGTGGCCATGGCGTGTCTGGATTGTCGGCTTGGCGCTCATCGTCCCGCCGTTGCTCTACGTCGCGCCCATTCACCGCATCGCCGCGCGATTGGCTCACACTGGTCGGGCGCGCAGCCAGCCGCCCATCGATGTGATTGTTGCCGAAGTGGATCGCTGGCAAGGCTGGTTGCGGTGGCCATGGCGCACCACATGCCTCAAGCGCGCGTCGGTGCTGTTTACGTTGCTGCGCCGCATGGATGTCGGGGTCGAGTTGCACATCGGGGTGAAGCGCGACAGCACGGGCGCGCTTGCTGCACACGCGTGGCTGGTCCGTGACGGGCAGCCCTATTTAGAGCATCCGGCAAGCGCGACGGAGCGCTATCGGGTGATTGCGCAATTCCCCGAGCCGAAGACGCGTACGGTATGAAACGACGCACCGTCGAGTTGTTGGTGGAGACGTTGCGCCTGAGAGGGCGGGTTGCACCGGAGACCTTGCAGCAGCGTTGGGCGACCGCGGAGTTGTCCGGCCTGATGGCACTGCTCAAGCACGAAGGCGCAGATATCTGGTTTTCGCGACGCGTGCAGCAATTGTCGGTGTCCATGCCAGAGCCCTTCCGAAGTGCGTTGCGCGCGTCTGTTCGGGGTACGGCCCAACGCAACCTGCGTATTGATGCGCAAACGCTGACCGTCACCGCCATGCTGACGGACGCGCAGATACCCTGCGTGCTGATCAAAGGGCAGGCGCGTCGTGCGGCTGAGGCGCGTTATCCCATGGCCAATGCCCGTCCGATTTCCGACGTCGATCTGCTCGTGAGTAACGCGCAGATCGACGTCGCGTGGCAGATGCTCTGCGATCGTGGGTTCAAGCGGATCTACGAAGCAGGCGAGGTTGATTGGGTGGTACACCACCACTTGCCCACGGTCATAGATGACTCGAAGGTGTCGGTCGAGTTGCATCGCACGTTGAACGACAGCATCGCTCCGGAGGAAGCGTGGCGACGTGCCACCGAGAGCGCCGACACCGTCTCGTGGATGGGCGCTGAGGTCCGTGTGCCGAACGCCACGGAGCTCGTGTGGCAGGCGATGTCGCATGGCGCGGCCGACGGTCCTCGCGGGTATTATCTCCGGACGTTCCTCAGCGTGGCGGCGGTGTTGGCTGAGGTGCCCAGTATCGACTGGTCGGTGATCGAGGCCCGCATTCAGGCGAACGAAATTGTCGACCACGGAACCGGGCACGTGGTGGAGCGTGAACGGGTGTACCGCTGGCTGACCATCGCGGCGGCGTTTGCCGGTGTCGACGTCCCTCCGCGACTTCGCCCGAAGCGGCCGGCGACACTGGCCAACCTGCTGACGTGGCGGAGCCGAGTGTTGGCATCGTCGTTCAGCGTGCGCGTACAGGAACGCTTACTGGCCGAGGCGGTGCGACTGGAGCTGGGTATGCGCGTCACGCCGTCCAGCCGACATGCCACACCGTGGCGCCGAATGCGATCGGCGGGCACGTCCGCGCTCTGGCGAACGTGCTACGTCACCAGTCGCCTCGTCACGTGAAGGCCAGTAGCCGACAGGTCCGAGGGGTGCACGGCGAGCACCGAGATCGCCGCGCGCCAGATCGGACTGGCGCCAACGCAAACCGTTGCGGGACGGCTCGCCGGTCGAGCTTCCCAGACTTTAGTGGACACTCGGTTTATGCTGCTTTCGACGATTGCGGCAGCGACGTCTGCTGCAACTCGTAGTTGATCGGACGGACGTAGCCCAAACTCAAATGCCGGCGGTGCCGATTGTGCCAGCTTTCAATGTACGTACAGATGGCGGCGCGAGCCTCGTCGCGGGTGCGCCAGCGCACGCGATCCGCCAGCTCGCGCTTCAGCGTCGCGAAGAAGCTCTCCGCGACCGCATTGTCCCAGCAGTCGCCGGTCCGGCTCATGCTGGGAATCATGCCATTTGCTACCAGCACGGCTTGGTAGTCGTGCGCCGCGTACTGAGCTGACTCCTGCGGTCCGAGTGCAACAGGCAGCCGGCCGCAGGGCGTCGATCCTCCAACGCCATCGTCAACGCGTCGCGCGTGATCGCACCCTCCAACGTATGGCGCATCGCCCAGCCAATCACACGGCGCGAGCGCAGATCGATGACGACGGCGAGATACAACC
>CAIUOO010000100.1 GCA_903900795.1 uncultured Gemmatimonadota bacterium
CCAAGGCGGCTCGTTCGGATTCGGCGCCCGCGTTCGAAGTTCGCCGAGCAAGCGGTCGCCGCGCCAGAGCGTAAGCGTCATTCCCTTAATCCGACAGCAGAGTGTGTTGCTACATAACGCCCATTCGCCTGCGTGAAACCCCTGCGTGGCGGCCGCTATGCAGGCACGCGTTCGCAGCCGAAGGAAAGATGCCCGCCCGCCACTCAACGCTGCAAAGCTTTGCGGCCGAAGGACTTCACTCGTGATTGGTATTATGCCCTGCCGCCGTTCGGCTGCGACGCACGCAACCTAAACTGATTCCGGCCGGAGAGGCGCCGGCCACTCCACGGCCCCCGTCATCACCGCCACCGCATCCGCCATCCCGATCTCGTTCGTCCGCACCAACGCCGCCCGCCGCCCGAGTCGCTGAATGTGAATCCGATCGGCCAGGGCGAACACGTGCGGCATGTTGTGGCTGATCAGAATCACGCTCAGGCCGCGGTCACGCACACGCGTGATGAGATCGAGTACCAGGCCGCTCTCCTTCACCCCAAGCGCGGCAGTGGGTTCATCCAAAATCACGACATGCCGCGCGAACGCCGCGCTACGCGCCACAGCGATCCCTTGTCGCTGACCACCGGAGAGCGTCTCCACGGGCTGCGTGATCGAGCGAATGCCGATGCCGAGCTGCTGCAGATGCTCGGCGGCCTCCCGTTCCATCCGCGCTCGATCGATCAAACGCAGCACCGACCCCGCGATCCCCGCCCGACGCTGTTCGCGCCCCAAGAATAAATTCTCGGCAATTGACATCGCGGGTGCCAGCGCGAGATCCTGGTACACGGTCTCGATGCCGGCGCGTCGTGCGTCACGGGGACCCGTGAAGTGCACGCGCGTGCCATCCAGCCGGACCTCGCCGCGGTCGGGTATCATGGCGCCAGACAGCGCCTTGATGAGCGACGACTTCCCGGCGCCATTGTCGCCGATCACGGCCATGATCTCGCCCGCGCGCACTTCGAAGTCGGCACCGTCGAGCGCCGTCACGTGACCGTAGCGCTTCACCAACCCCCGCGCCTCGAGCACCATCGGAGTAGTCTGGTCGTTCACGCCACCGTCCTCACGCCTTCCTCGACCACTGATCGGTGGCCACGGCCAGAATGACCAGCACGCCCGTGACAAGGATCTGATACACCGACGACACGCCCATCAGCGTGAGGCCGTTGCGGAACACGCCCACGATCAACGCGCCGATCAACGATCCCGATACGAGGCCACGTCCACCGAACAGGCTCGTGCCGCCCAGCACCACGGCGGTCACGGTGTCGAGGTTCTCCGTTTGCCCACTCTGCGGATCACCCACCCCGGTGCGCGCGATGGACAACAGCGCCGCCGCACCGGCACACACACCGGACAGCATGTACACGCGGAGCAGCACACGGTTGGTGTTGATGCCCGACAAGCGCGCGGCCTCGAGGTTGTTCCCCACGGCGTACACATGTCGCCCCGCCGCCGTCTCGCGCAGCATCACGAACGCGAGCGCGTACAGCAGCAACATGACCAGCGCGCCGAAGGCGATCGGCGTGCTTCCCACGCGGACGCTGTGCCCCAGCCACGTGAGCAGCGGCGGCAGATCGGTAAACGTCTGCGCCCGTGACACGAGCTGCGTGATCGCAAACGCGATGTTCATCGTGCCCAGCGTGACGATGAACGGCGGCAGCTTGATGCGGGTGACCAGCACGCCATTGATCATGCCGGCGATGGTGGTCACCCCGACGCCGCCGGCGATAGCCATGGCCGGATGCCACCCGTGCTTCACCGCGAGCAGGCTCATGACGATCGAGCCCAGCGCCATGATCATGCCGCAGGCGAGATCGATGCCGCCGGTGAGAATCACCAGCGTCTGCCCGATGGCGAGCACGCCCACCACCATGACCTGACTCAGCACCAGCGACAGATTGGCGCCGGTCAGAAAGCGGGGCGATTGGAGCGTAAAAAACGTACAGGCCAGCAGTAGCGCAACGAGCGGACCGGCCACGGCCAGCCGCCGTGCGTTCATTTGTCGCCCCAACAGAGTGCGAGGGCCTGATCGGCGCCGAGGCTCGCCACACCGGCCACGCTGTCCTTGGCGATGAGTTGCACGCCGGTGTCCACGTAGCCGTTCGCCTTCTGGCCGCTCTTGATGAACGTCATCGCCGCGTTGACCCCCAACTCCGCCATGCGCAGCGGGTACTGCTGGGCGGTGGCGGTCAGTGCGCCGTCGAGCACGGCCTGCACGCCGCGGCACCCGCCGTCCACCGAGACGATCAGCACCCCCTTCTCCTTGCCGGCCTTCTGCAGCGCGGTAAAGGCACCGGCAGCCGACGGCTCGTTCACCGTGTACACGACATTGATGTCAGGGTGCACCTGCAGGCAGTTCTCCATCGCCGTCTGCCCCTTGGCCTGGTCGCCCATGGCGTCGGTCATGCACACCACGTCCGATGGCTGCGCGAGCTCGTTGCGCTCCTTCTCGTACGACGGAAGTCCGAAGCCGCTCAGGAAGCCGTTGTGCCGCTGCGCGCTGGTGGGGTGGCCCGGAATGAGGTCGAGCGTGGCGATCTTTGCCGGCGTCGCGCCCAGCCGCGCCTTCGCATACTGGCCGATCAGCTGCCCGGCTTTATAGTTGTCGGTGGCGAAGAGTGCATCGGTGGCGCTGACCGGATCGGTCGGGCTGTCGAGTGCGATCACCAAAATGCCGGCGTCGCGCGCCTTCTTGATGGCGGGCACGATCGCCTTCGAGTCGCTGGCGGAAATGAGAATGGCCTTGGCCCCGGCCGCCACGAGATTCTCGATGGCGGTGACCTGACCGGCGTTGTCGCCATCGGTACGACCGGCGGCGGCGATCAGCGTCGCCCCCTGCGCGGCAGCGGCCTGTTCGGCCCCTTCCTTCATCTTCACGAAGAACGGGTTCGACTCGGTCTTCGTGATCAGCCCGATCACGGGCTTGTCGTCGCCCTTGGGGGAGCAGGCGATCAGCAGCGGGAGGGCGAGGGCGAGGAGGCGCCGGATCACCGGACTCGGGGGGGACAGGCGGGGCAGGTCGTGAGTGCGCATAGGCCGTGAAATCAGCACGCAATCGCGATTTGGGCAAGAGCGCGCGCGGGCGATTGCCAAGCGCGCGCGGGGCTGACAGCCTTCTGACGTGAACGATCTCACTACCGGCTCGATCCCCCGCCATATCGTGCGCCTCGCGGTGCCGCTGGCCCTGGGAATGATCTTCCAGACGCTGTACTACCTCGTGGACCTCTACTTCGTGGCGCGCCTAGGCGATGCCGCGGTGGCGGGCGTGAGTGCGGCGGGTAACGTGCAATTCATCATCATGTCGTTCACGCAGATCCTCGGCGTGAGCACGATGGCGCTCATCGCGCACGCCGTCGGGCGCAAGGATCAGCCCGACGCGAATCTGGTGTTCAATCAGAGCGTCCTCTGGGCCTTCGCGTGTGGCGTCGGGACCCTCGTGGGCGGGTATGCGCTGTGCGACCGCTACATGGGGGCGCTGGGATCGAGCGCTGACACGATCGCGGCCGGCACGTCGTATTTGCGCTGGTACATCCCGGGGCTCGCGCTGCAGTTCGCGCTGGTCTCCATGGGTAGCGCGCTGCGCGGCACCGGCATCGTGAAACCGGGCATGCTGGTGCAAATGCTCACGGTGGTGCTGAACGTGGTGTTCGCGCCGATTCTCATTGCCGGATGGGGCACGGGACGCCCGCTCGGCGTGGCCGGCGCCGGCCTCGCCAGTTCACTGGCCATCGGCATCGGCGTGATCGTGATGCTGCTGTACTTCGTGCGTCTCGAGCACTACGTCTCCTTCCGGCGCGAGCTGCTGGCGGTGCGCACCGATGTGCTCCGGCGCATGCTCAAGATCGGCGTGCCCCCCGGCGCGGAGTTCGCGCTCATGTTCGTGTTCACGGCCGTGATCTATACCGCCATCAAGCCGTTCGGCGCGGAAGCGCAGGCCGGCTACGGCATCGGGTCACGCGTGATGCAGTCGCTCTTTCTGCCGGCCATGGCGGTCGCCTTCTCGGCGGCACCCATGGCCGGCCAGAACATGGGGGCCGGTCATCTCGATCGCGTGCGCGACACCTTCACGTGGGCCGCGATCCTGGGGAGCATCCCCATGCTGTTGCTCACGCTGCTCTGTCAGTGGCGCCCCGAGATGCTCGTGCGGGGCTTCACGAAGGAGGCCGCCGTGCTTGCCGTCGCGACGCAGTTCCTGAGCACGATCTCGTGGAACTTCGTGGCCTCGGGGCTGCTCTTCACCTGTGGCGGCATGTTTCAGGCGCTCGGCAACACGGTGCCCTCGCTGGTCGCCAGCGGCACGCGCCTGCTCACCTTCGCCGTGCCGGTGTACTGGTTGTCGCACCGGGCGGGCTTTCAGATCACGCAGGTATGGTATCTCTCGGTCCTCACCATGACGCTGCAGGCCGCGTTCGCGCTGTGGCTGCTGCGCCGCGAGTTGCAGCGCAAGGCGTTGACGATGGCATCGGCGCGGTTGGCGTTATGACGGGTGGCCATCTGACGCGCACTGTCCGGCGTGCGGCGGCGTTGCTGGTGCTCGCGACTGGGTCAGTTAGTGCGCAAGCCACCCGCGCCGAACCCACGCCGTGCCCCGACGGCATCCCCGCCACCACACAGTGCGCGCTCGGGAAGGACAGCGCCGGTGCGTTCTACTGGATCGCCATACCGTCGCCGTGGAACAAGCGGCTGGTCGTGCATGCGCATGGTGGGCCAGACCTCGGTGCCCCCGATGCCAAGGGCAGTGCCGACGACCTCACGCGGTGGAATATCTGGACGCGCATGGGCTTCGCCGTGGTGGCGAGTACGTACCACCAAGGCGGTGTGGCGGTGCGATCGGCGGCGGACGACGTCGAGCGGTCGCGGCAGTTGTTCGTCGCGCAGTTCGGCGTGCCGGAGCGCACGATCCTGCACGGACAATCGTGGGGCGCCGGCGTGGCGGCCCGCACGGCAGAGCTGTTCGTCGCGCGTGATGCGCAGGGACGTCTGCCATACGATGCGGTGCTGCTCACGAGCGGTGTGCTGGGTGGCGCCAGCCTGTCGTACGACTTCCGGATGGATCTACGCGTGGTGTATCAGGCGGTCTGTGGCGACCACCCACGTGCCGACGAACCCCCGTATCCGCTCTGGCAGGGATTGCCGGTGGGCGCGAAGCTCACGCGTGCGCAGTTGGCCGATCGCGTAGACACGTGCACCGGCGTACGGAAACCGGCAGCCGCGCGATCGCCTGAGCAGGCGCAGCGGTTGGCGACGATTCTCGCCGCCGTGAAGGTGCCCGAGCGCACGCTGATCGCGCACCTGAACTGGGGCACGTGGCACTTTCAGGACATCGTGACCAAGCGAACGAACGGCGCGAATCCGTTCACCACGACGGGCGTTGCCTACGCGGGAGGGGCCGCCGTGAACGACCAGGTGGCGCGCTATGCCGCCGACTCCGTGGCGGTCGCCACGTTCGCGGCCGATGCCGATCCCACCGGTCGCATTCCGGTGCCCGTGCTCACGATGCACGCCATCGATGATCCCACGGCATTCGTGGAGCTCGAGGAGACGTTCCGCCGTACGATGGAGCGCGCCGGCCGTGGTACGGCGCTGGTGCAGCTGTTCACGCAGGACAGCGAGCACAGTTACCTGAGCGATGCGCAGTATGTGAGTGCCATGCGTGCACTGTCGGCGTGGATCGAGCAGGGCACGGTGCCCACGCCCACGGCCGTGGCTGCATCCTGCGCCAACGTGGAGCCGATGTACGAACCGGCCAAGGGCTGTCGCTTTGTGCCGTCGTATGTGCCTCCGCCGTTGGCCTCGCGGGTGCCGAGTCGCACCAAGCCGGGTATGCCCAAGTGAGCGGCCCATGGTATCATCGGCGGCGAACGGTGGCGGTGTCGCTCATCGTCGCGCTGGCCGTCACGGCCGGCTGCCGTCCCTCCGCCCCCTCGTCTCCCTCCGAAACGGCGGCACAGTTCTACACGCTGTTGGACGGCCTCGGCGTGCGTGGCGTTCCTGATTCACTGGCGCTCGATGCCGTGCAGCCGTTGCTCGATCCCACGCTGGTGGGCTTGCTGATCCAAGCGCGGCACGCGCGCGATTCCGTGGCACGGCTGGTGCCGCGGGAGAAGCCCCCGTTCATCGACGGCGATCTGTTTGGCAGTCTGTTCGAGGGGAACACCTCCTTCGGCATTCGCAGCCTCGGTACGCGCGGTGATACGACGTTCGCCGTGATGGCGTTCACGAACGCCACGCAACCGCCCACGGTGAAGTGGACCGACACGCTGGTGATCGTGCCGCGCGTGAATACGACGCCGAAGAGCCCGCAGTTCGTGATCGTCGATCTGCGCTACGGTGCCGGCTGGGACTTCGGTAATCGCGGCACACTGGTGGGGAGTCTCCGTACGGCGCTGTCGGCCGAGCCCGCCGCCGGCGCTGCGTCGGCCGATGCACCCGTGTCGTGCGCGACACCGCCCTGCGGACCACCGTCACCCTGACCTCAACGATTGCCCCGTTCGGCACGTCAGCATGCGTTGACGCTCGCGCCACCCTTTCCTCTCCACTCGCCCAATCATGCGCACGATTTCCTCGCTGTCCGTCTCGGCCGTCGTTGTCGCGCTGGCCGCTTCACCGGCGCTGGCCCAGAGACCGGTGCTTCCACCGGCCATCGCCCCGATCGACTCCACCGATCCCGTCGCCCTCATGGTCGCGCGACTCGACCTCGAGCGGTACAAAACCACGCTGAAGGGGCTCACGCAGTTCGGCGACCGGAAGCAGGGGACGAAGCGCAACCGCGACGCGGTCGACTGGATCGAGGCGCAGCTCAAGAGCTACGGCTGCTCGAACACCGAGCGCATCATCTATCGCTACGAGCCGCCCACGCTGGCCGAGCGTCCGACCGCGCCGCCGCCGGCGGCCGCTTCACCGACGCCCGGGCAGCCGCCGCTCCGTCGCGTTGGGCCGCCGGCCACGCAGGCCTCGGGTGGTGGGCGCAACCGCGGCATTCGCACGCGCACCGGCGTGAACAACGATTCGTTGCTGCAGCCCGATCCGAAGCTGCGTGCGCTGAACGCCGAGCCGAGCATGCCGGGCGAGCGGCAGGAAGTGTATTGCACCAAGATCGGGACCACGCATCCGGACGAGATGTACATCGTGGGTGCGCATATGGACGGTATCGGTTGGGGCGAGGCCGTGAACGACGACGGCTCGGGCACGGCGCTGGTGATGGAGCTGGCCCGCGTGTTCAGCAACCCCGACGTGCAGACCGAACGATCCATTCGCTTCGTGCTGTGGAACAACGAAGAGAGCGGATTGAATGGGGCGCGGGCGTACATCGAGCAGCGCGAGAAGCTGCAGGGCATCGAGTCGCCCAAGGGATCGGGGAAGTATCCGGAACCCAAGTGGCTCGGCATGATCCAGCACGACATGATGATGTGGGACCACGGCATGCCGAAGGCCGATGGTACCATGGCCAAGGAGCAGCGTCCCGAAGCCGACGTGAACATCGAGTTCCAGATCAACTCGAAGATGTGGAAGGCCTCGTCGGAGCTGGCGTGGGCGCTGCATCAGTCCAACACGAAGTACGCCACCGATTACCCGGCGCAGGTGGGTCCGCACATGACCAACACCGACTCGGGCCCGTTTCAGGACCTCATCCCCGCCATCAGCTTGCGCGAAAACGAGCGCGGCACACAGACGGGGAGCGGCTGGAACCCGCACTGGCACCAGCCGACCGACGTATGGTCCACCTACACCGACAAGGATTTCCGACTGGGACTCAATGCTGCGCAGACCACGTTGGGCGGCGTGGGCCGACTGGTCGGCGCCACGCTGAAGCCTGCGACCAAGATGTAATCAGCGGCTGAGCAGCTCGCGTATCAGATCACGCATCACACGAGTGGTGGAATGCGCCCGGCCCACGGGCGGGCGCGTTCCAGCTGGCCGGCCACGCGGAACAGCGTGGCCTCGTCGCCGAAGCGCGACACGAGTTGCGTACCGATCGGCAGCCCCGCGGCGTTCCAGTGCAACGGCACCGACATCGCGGGCTGTCCGGTCACATTGAACAACGGCGTGTACGGAACGAAGCCGTACACCTTCTTCGCGGTCTCGTCGAGCAGCCCCGCCGCCTTGAGCACCCCGCCGAGCCCCAGCCCGGCCACCACGCGCAGCATGGCCCGGTCGGTGGCACTTGGCTGCAGCGCGCCGATCGTGAACGGTGGCGCGCCCAGGGTCGGTGTAACCAGCACGTCGTAGGTGGTGAAGAATCGACCCACGGTGCGCCCGGCCAGTTGCAGGGTGCGCACCGACGTCGCGTAGTCGGCGGCACTGGCCGCCTTGCCCACGAGACCGAGCGCCCACGTGGTGAGCTCCACATCGTCGGCGCGCGGCGCGCGCTTGAGTTGCGCCCCGATCCACTCGATGTCGGCGCGTGCTTCCGCGGCGACCACCGTGAGAAAGGCCTGCGACAGCGAGGGGGCATCGACCACGGGTTCGGCGCGAATCACATCATGCCCCAGCGATTCCAGCAGCGCGGCGGCGTCTTCGAGTGCCGCTACGCAGTCGGGATGCACGGTACTGCCGAAGAACGGCGACGTGGTGACGGCAATGCGCAGACGTCCGGGTTCGCGTGTGACCTCGTCCAGAAACGGCCGCTCCTGCGGTGGACAGGCCACCGGCGTGCCCGCGTCTTCGCCCGCAGTGGCATCGAGCATGGCGGCGGAATCACGGACGCTGCGCGTGATCACATGCTCTTGTACGAAGCCGCGCCACGCGTCGCCCATGTCGGGGCCAGTGGGCAGACGACCGCGTGTGGGCTTGATGGCGAACACGCCGTTGCACGACGCCGGAATGCGGAGAGAGCCACCGCCGTCACCCCCGTGGGCAATGGGGACGATGCGCGCCGCCACCGCCGCCCCTGAGCCACCACTCGAGCCGCCGGTGGTCTTGGTGGGATCCCACGGGTTGCGGGCCGGGCCGAGCGCTTTGCTTTCGGTGAACGGCGTAAGGCCCAGTTCCGGCGTGTTGGCCTTGCCGATGAACACTGCGCCGGCGCCCCGGTAACGGGCCACGAGTTCGCTGTCGTGATCGGGGATGATGGACTGCAGCACCCGCGTCCCGTTGCTGGTGGGAACGCCGGCGATGGTCGTCATCAAGTCCTTGATGAGCATGGGCACGCCAGCGAAGGGCGCGTCGGGATCGACCTTGGCGGCCATCGCGCGGGCCATGGCGTCGAGCGGTCGGACCACGGCATTGAGCCGAGGATTACGGGCGGCCATGCGGGCCAGCGCGGCCTCGGTGACCTCGGCGGCGCTCAGGGCACGGCGGCGCACCAGATCGGCGATGGCGAGTCCATCGAGCCCATCGTACTCGGGAAGGGGGAGAGACATGCCGGAAACTACCGCCCCGGCGGAAGACTACGGAAGGAAGCGAGTCCGTTCCTCAGCGCTGGGCAGCAGGCAGGCCGGGGCGGCAATTTCGAAGCGACGCCGGGCGATCAGGTCGTACACGGCGTCGCGGAGCGGGCGGGGGACCAATCGGCCCATCGCGGCCGCCACGGCCCACACGCCCCCGAGGTGGGCCACGGCGGCGAGGGCGGCAGCGCTCCGAACCCGCACCGACGGTCCCGTCGGATCGTACCACACCACGGAATCCACGCCGATCAGCTCGGGGAATTGGGCACGTACACGGCTCCCGAATGGCCCCTGCAGCGGTGCGAACGCCAGATGCGCCCGGGCCGCCGCCGGCTCATGTCGCAGCACGAACTGCACACTGCCCGCGCAGAATCCGCAGTCACCGTCGTAAAGCAGCACCGATCGGCTGTCCGATCGCGTCCCGGAACGCGGCGTGTCCGTCGCATTGGCCATGCCTGCAAGCTAATGTGCGGCATGTCGCTCGTATCGTTGCAGGACGTCAGTGTCGCCTTCGGGGGTCCCCCCGTGCTCCACCACGCCGATTTCGCCATCGAGCGGGGGGAGCGGGTCTGCCTACTGGGCCGGAACGGCGCCGGCAAGAGCACGTTCATGAAGGTGCTCGACGGCACGCAGGTGCCTGACAGCGGGGCCGTGGTGAAGCTGGGCGGCGTCACGATGGCGCGGCTCGATCAGGAGATGCCGCTGGCGCTCACCGGTTCGATGTTCGAGGTGGTGGCCGAAGGGTTGGGCGATCGCGGTCGCCTGCTCACGGAGTATCACGCGGCCTCGATTCGCGTGAGCGTGGATCACTCCGAGGGCGCGCTGCGCGAACTCGACCGGCTGCATCGCGCGCTCGATTCGGCCGATGCGTGGCAGCTGCACATCCGTGTGGAAACGGTGCTCGAGCATCTCGGGCTCGACCCCGAGGCGCGCATTGAACAGGCGTCGGGGGGGCGCACCCGTCAGGCGTTGCTGGCGCGCGCGCTGGTGTGCGAGCCCGACGTCATTCTGCTCGACGAGCCCACCAACCATCTCGACATCGAAGCGATCGAGTGGATGGAAGAGTATCTCACGTCGCGCGGCCTCACGCTGATCTTCGTCACCCACGATCGCGCGTTCCTACGCCGCGTGGCCACCCGCATCGTGGAGCTCGATCGCGGTCGGCTGGTGGACTTCGGCACCGACTACGACACCTATCTCGAGCGGAAGGACGCCATGCTGGCGTCGGAAGCGAAGTCGTGGGAAGAGTTCGACAAGCGGCTGGCGAAGGAAGAGGTGTGGATTCGCACCGGCATTCAGGCGCGACGCACCCGCAACGAAGGCCGCGTGCGCGGGCTCGAAGCGCTGCGTGTGGAGCGGTCGCAGCGCCGTGAGCGGGTGGGCACGACGCGTGCCCAGACGCAGGACGCCGAGCGCTCCGGACGGATGGTGATCGAAGCGCATGCCATCAGCTTCGCGCACGGCACGAAGCCGATTGTCGCCGAGCTCACCACCACCATCATGCGTGGCGATCGCGTCGGACTGGTGGGGCCGAACGGCTGTGGCAAGACCACGCTCATCAAACTCCTCCTCGGCGAGCTCACCCCGCAGAGCGGCGCGATCCGTCACGGCACCAATCTCGAGATTGCCTATTTCGATCAACGGCGCGAGCAGCTCGATCCCGAACGCAGCGTGTTCGACAGCATTGCCGACGGCGCCGAGTTCGTGTCGGTGGGTGGGCAGCAACGCCACGTGAACGGCTATCTGCAGGACTTTCTGTTCAGTCCCGATCGTGCTCGCACCCCGGTGCGCGCGCTCAGCGGCGGTGAGCGCAATCGCCTGTTGTTGGCGCGGCTGTTCACGCGCTCGTTCAACGTGCTGGTGCTCGACGAACCCACCAACGATCTCGACATCGAAACGCTCGATGTGCTCGAGGCGCTGCTCACCGCATTCACTGGCACCCTGTTGCTGGTGTCGCACGATCGTGCCTTCCTCGATGCCGTGGTGTCGAGCACGTTGGTGTTCGAGGGGAAGGGCGTGATCCGCGAGTATGTGGGCGGCTACACCGACTGGCTGCGGCAGCGACCCGTGCCAGCCGTGGTCACCGCCACCCCACCGAAGCGCGTTGAGGTCCCAGCCGGCGCAAAACCGAAGAAACGCAAGCTGTCGTACAAGGAGACGCAGGAGCTGGCCGCGCTGCCCGACCGAATCAGCGCCAGCGAATCGGAGCTGGAGCAGGGCTACGTGTCACTCGCTGACCCGGTGGTGGTCCGAGACGCAGCGGTGCTGGCCCGAGTGCGCAGCCGTGTGGCGGAACTGGAAGCTGCGATCCCGATCCTGATGGCGCGCTGGGAAGAGCTGGAAACCATCGCCTCCGAATAGCGCGCGCTGCTACCGCGCGAGCCGCACCATGTGGTCGAAGTCGCGGTCGGTAGCTTCGCCGATGGCGCGTTGGGCGATGTAGCGCCCGATCACCGGCCCGTGCTTGAAGCCGTGACCGGAGCCGCCGCCGGCGATCATCACGTTGGCCATCGCGGGATGGCGGTCGATGATGAAGTGCTCGTCGGCGGTGTTCTCGAGCTGGCAGACGCGTGATTCGGTGACCGGTTGACCGGCGAGCGAGGGGAAGCGCTGGGCGAGATAGGCGCGGGCGCGGCGGACTTCGGTGGCGCTGATGATCCGTTCGTCCACGTCCGGGTCGAAGGTGTTGGTGCCGGTGGTGGGGCACACCTTGAAGCCGCGGCCGTCGATGCTGGCGAAGCCGTAGTAGCGCTCTTCCGAGTAGTTGGGAAAGTTCGGGAAGGCGAGCCGTTGATCGCCGGCCGGGAGCCCGAAGTACAGCACATCGCGTCCCGGCACCTGAATGCGCGGCGCGAGCAGGGCAGGGAAGAGTTTAGGCAGCCACGGTCCGCAGGCGAACACGAAGCTGTCGGCGGCCAAGCGCGAGCCGTCGTCGAGGCGCACATCCACGAGGCGCCCGCCGTCGATGGTGCCCGGCTGCGCGCGGGCCATGCGCAGCGTCCCGCCCTTGCGCTGGAACGCCTGCGATACCGCCAGCATGGCCTGCTTGGCGCGAATGACCAGTGCGCCCGGCTCGAGCAGGCCCACCCCCATCCCCTCGGGGTTCATCTGGGGGTAGCGCCGCCGTAGGTCGTCGTGGGTCATCGCCTCGAAGGGCACCGCGAGCGTGGTCAGCGTGGCCTGCGTAGCGCGCAGCGACGGCGTCCAGTCGGGGGCGAGCTGCAGCCGTCCGGTGGGGTTGAGCAGCGCCACGCCGAACTCGCGTTCCCGCTCGTGCCACGCCACCATCGCCCGCTGGGCCGATCGCGCGTACAGCAGGCGATCGCCGTAGCCGCAGCGGATCTGCCGGGTTTCGTCGCCCGAGGTGGCGCGCGAATTGCCCGGGCCGTAGGCATCGAGCAGCGTGACGTCGTGGCCCATCTCGCGCAGGTGCAGCGCCGTCCAGCCCCCGAAGGCGCCCGCGCCGATCACGACGACCGACGCGCGTGGCATGGTGTGCACGGCCGCACTGGACGCCGGGTTATCGGAGGCCTGGGTGTCGACGGCGTTGGCGGCCGGCGGTGCGAGGCGATGGATGGCGGCGAGCCCGAGGGGCGCGCTGGCGGCCTGCAGGAACGTGCGGCGAAGCATGGCGGGCGGCAGAGGGAGGGCGGAACGGTGGTCGGCAGCGGCACCGGCGCACGATGGGGAGAATGTACGGCACTGCG
>CAIUOO010000101.1 GCA_903900795.1 uncultured Gemmatimonadota bacterium
TGGGGTGGATATGGTGCGTCCGCCGCGATTGGCTCTCGCCGTGCCAGTACTCCCGCGCCGCCGGAAACACCCAGCA
This sequence comes from uncultured Gemmatimonadota bacterium, assembly GCA_903900795.1. Taxonomy (GTDB): domain Bacteria; phylum Gemmatimonadota; class Gemmatimonadetes; order Gemmatimonadales; family Gemmatimonadaceae; genus Gemmatimonas. Next base: position 77 of record CAIUOO010000101.1, read on the forward strand.
CCACCCCCACTGCTGCGACGCCCGCGGGATCTTGCGGTCCAACGCTCCCGGCACAGCCACGAAGCCACCACCCCGGGCGGCACGCCGACCCATCACCGCCCGCACACGGGCCAGGTGCGCCCGCAGCGGGACGCCCACCGCAGCGGGCAGAACGGTCACGCGATCACGGTCCCCCTTCCCACGCCGTACCCGCAGCTCGCCGCGGTCGAAGTCCACGTCCTTCACCCGCAGCTGACAGCACTCCTGCAAGCGCACGCCGCTGCCGTACAACAGCTGCGCCATCAGCAACGGGACGCCGCTCAGGCACGCCAACACCCGTTGCACGCCCTCGCGCGACAGCACGTTGGGTAGATGCACGGGCCGCCGCGCCGGCGCGAGCCCGGACACCTCCCCGAGCGGCTGCTCCAACACGTCGCGGTACAGAAACTGCAACGCCGCCAGCGCCTGATTCTGCGTCGACGCGGCCACATTCCGCTCACGCGCCAGATACGTCAGGAAATCCCGCACCTCCACACCACTGAGCGACGCGGGATGGCGCAGGCCGTTCCACCGCACATAGCGCACGATCCACTGCACGTACGCCTGCGTGGTGCGCGGGCTGTAGCGACGCACGGCGGCCCGGTCACGAACCACCACCAAAAGGCGTGAGGAAGTCATGCCGTACGCTGCATGATCCCTCACGCCTCGTTGTCATCACGCCATCGCACACGGCATCATGCCGACGCCCGCGCATCCTCCCGCGCCTGCGACGCCGTGCCGTCCGTCCACAACTGCTGCGTCACCCGCAGCAGCACGAACCCGCTCACGGCGAACACCGCCGTGAGCATCCAGGCCATCGACAACCGCGACGGATCGCCCGACGCGTACAGGAAATTCCCGATCGCGAACAGCGACGACCAGATCACCACGAAGCCCGAGATCCACCCCGCGAACGCGGCGCCGATGCGATTCTCCTGAGCGACCTCGGCATCGGAGATGCCGGCTGCCGCGCGCAGCTCAGCCCACCCCGCCCCCATCGGCTTCACCTTTTGCACGAACGCAATGAGCGTGGCACGATCGGTGGTGGGACCGACAAACGCCGTGATCAACCACGCCACGGTGGTAATGCTCACCTGCACGATCGTGGTAGTTGCGAAGTCGGCGCCGGGCATGAAGTACGGCACCGCCAGCGACGTAATCAGCGACAGCACCATCGCCACGATCTCGCACCACGCGGACACGCGCCACCAGAACCAGCGCGCGATGTACAGCAACCCCGTACCGGCGCCGATGGACAGCAACACCTGAAACGCCTGCTGTGCGGAGCTCATGGTGAGACTGAGCAGCGCCGCCTGAGGAGTCTCGGCGGCGCCTTGGAGCACGGCTTCGCCCGCATCCACTGTGACGACTGTGCACACCAATACTTGCTCGCGTTCTCGTGCTAGTGCCGGTACTTCTGCCCCAGCTGTCACGCGAAACGGCTCGAGCCTTGGACACCGTGTCCGATCGACGAGCAGATCCCTGCCAGGGGACCAGCCATCAGACGCCGGAGTCGTGGAGGATCCGCCGCACGGCGGTGAAGTCCTGGCGGACATCGAGGCCTGCGGGCGTTGGGCGGTGAAGCCGGGGAGCGGGGAGGAACTCGAGGAAACAATTGTGGAACTGGCTCGGGTATCCCGCTGCCGCGGCACACAGCTCGAATGTCTTTTGGAAGGGCGCAGTGAACCGGGCGAAGTGGATAAGTTCGGCGCGGCGGCGGCTCGCCAGGAGCGCGGTGTGAAACGCGGAGCCGGTGAAGCCGGCGACGAGGCGGGCCTCGTCGAAAGCCCTGATCTGTGCCGCCAGCGGCATCGCCTGGGGGTGGATTACCTCGAAGCCCGCCGCCGCTAGGTCGGTCTCGAAATCGCGTTCGCCGATGACGCATCCGCGGGTGAGCGCCGAGCGGGAGAGCCACACCTTCCGATCGTTTCGTTCGGCCAGGGCCGGTGCTGCGATCCGCGTGCCGATCCTCGCCAGAGCGTCGGCCTGATCCGTCGTGCAGCGATCCGCCAGCACGCAGCCTGCCTCGGCCACGACGAGCTCCTCGAACTCCATCGTCGAGGTGACGAAATGGATTCGTGAGGAGGTGCCGAAGAGGGCGTTGACGAGCTCTCTCTGCCAGTCGCTCATCGTCGCGGCGATCGGGCCTCCGCGCTTCTCCGGAGGTCGGTGAAAGACCACCGGGCCGGAGAGGTCGGCGAGATGCCAGGCCCGGCTGAGCGTCTCGAGGAGGAAGTGGCCGAAATGATCGAACCAGATGCCGCCATAGAGCCAGCGGCCCGGGCACTGCAACCGATCGATTGCCGCCGGTGACGGGACCTGGAACACGATGCCGCGCCGCGTCAGCCGAGAGGCGAGGTGAGGGGCCCCGGCCGCGTCGAGAATCCCACCGGTAAAACGGATATGACTGCCGGCAAGAGGCTTGGGGCGTTCGAGCGGGGTGGCGACCGCACCACCGAGGAGATCAACCGCCAGAACCATGTGCCGCCTCGCTCGTTTAGAGACCCCAAGATCCGTTCCATCGGCCACAACCTCTCCTGCTGCGGCGGCTGGGGGAGGAGGGAAGGAAGTCGCCGCAGCCGCCGTCAATCGCGGGGAAAGATAGGGCGGTCAACGACACTTCCGCAAACGTCGCTATACTAGTTAGTTGATTCACCGGTGAGGGAGGGTTCGAGTATGAGCGTCGGCGTGGCGGGAGAGGGGGTGGAAGGCTCCTTGGATCGGCAGCGATTCTTCATTGTCGGCTGTCAGCGCAGCGGTACGACGCTCATGCGTCTCCTGCTCGGAACGCACCGCGACGTCCACTGCTTCGACGAGGCGACCGCCTACGCGATCCTCGCCGGCGTCGGCCCGGGGAAGGTGCCCGCGGAAACACGCCGCGTGGGTTATAAGATTCCGCGCTGGACGGGTGCGCTTCTCGATGCGGAGGTGACCGACTTCGGGCATCCGATCCGGGCCACCGACGTCTACCGCGGTGAGGCGATCGTGTTCATGCTCCGGGGCCTCCTCGACACAGTCGCCTCGATGGTCAAACTCCGGGGCCAGAGCCGCCAGACCTGGCTCCTTACCTGGGGAGTGCCGACGGTCGAGTATTGGATCGGCCATGACGCACGCTTCGCCGACAGCTATGCCCGTGAGATCGCGCTGGTCCGACGCGCGGCGCATCCCGATCTGGCTGCCGCGGCCCTTTACTGGAGGCATAAGACTGACGCCTTCTTCCACTATCAGCAACTCGGGCTGCCGGTGATCGGGGTCCGATACGAGGCCCTTGTGAGCCGGCCGGAGTCGGTCCTGCGCGGCATCGTGGGCCACCTCGGCCTCGACTGGGATCCCGCGGTGATGGCCCACGAACGGTCCGACCACCCGCAAATATCCAAGGCGGGGCTGGCGACCGGCGGTACTGATCCGACCCGGGCGATCGATGACAGATCGGTCGATCAGTGGCGGGATTTCATCGAGCCGTCCGCCGTCGACGAGATGCTCGCGATCGCCGACGGGCTCGTCGAACGGGTGGCGGCCATCTGATCGGCCACGGCGGTTCCCGTCACGCTCCGAGGTAGGTGTTCCTCGGCCTGCCAGGACTCCAGCTGTTCCGTCCTTGAGTGCCCGCCGGTGAGCCCGTGGAACGCGCAATGGAAGAGCATCATTCCGCGCCGGTCGCCTCGCATTGACGAGCCTGTCTGTTCGACAGAACCCGGGCCCGAAGGACAACCGCTGCCGAGCCCCCTCCCTGCCCACCGCCGCCGATCCTTCATCGAAGATGAACACCACCCGCACCTTCCCCGATCAGGCCGACTATCTCGGCCCCGACGAGCAGGTTCTGCGCTGCGTGATCGCCTACAACCGGCACGGCGGCTATTGTGTCCCGCGATCGACGACCTCGTTCCACCCGACCGCCCCGTGGCCTTGATCCAACTCGACGTCGAACGCCAGGAGCGTCAGGCGCTGACCGGTGCCCTGGCGACGATTCAGCGCTGCCGCCCGGCGATCATCGTGGAGACCGTCCCTGACGAAGCCTGGATCGCCGCGCACCTCGCTCCCCTCGGTTACGGCTCGGCGGGAATGGTCGGCCCGAACGCCCTCTTCTTGGCAAGCGCCGGGCAGGACGTCCGGTAAGGACGTTCCGTGGCGCCTTCCCCTCGAGGACTCGGCGGGTGTTCGTCGTCCCCTGATCGGCATGTCGTCGGGCCCTTCCTCCGACCTGAACTCTGTACATCGCGTGGTGCGACCGCCCGCTCGTCGAGAGCCGCTAGCGGGAATCAATGAGGACTGGACCGTCAGGACTCGTGGGTGCGCTGAGCGGCTGTTCCATGTCGGCGAGACGGTGTAGTGCCCACTGTGTCGTTCCCGACGGTTTCGCGCCTGCGTTCGCGCCTGCGTTCGCGCCTGCGTTCGCGCCTGCGTTCGCGCCTGCGTTCGCGCCGACTTTTCCGCCCGCAGCGGTCAGCATGCGACGCGCTTGTGTGATGTGACTCCGTGCTCGCCGTGACCAACCCGATGATCAGCGAGCTCACGCCAAAGAGCGTCACCGCGATCGACCACCAGCTCAGCGGCAGCGTGACGACCGCGATGATGGCCAGGGCGCCGAGCAGCAGGCTGGTCGCGGGACCGGCGCCCACCATGACACTCATGCGTCGCACGAGATCGTGGTCCGTGGTGGGCATGCAGGCGGCCACACCACCGGCCAGTTCGAGATCGCGATTGAGCGACAGGCGCAGAGAATCGCGCTGCTGTTCACGCTCCAAGCGCAGCGGTCCGACCACCAAGAGGATGGATCGGAATCCTTGCGAGAAACCGCCGATGAGGTGCCCGAGTTCGTGCATGAGCGGCGCGGAGAACAGCGCGACCGACGGATCGCGTCGGTGCCGCCGCGACGGCGTCGTGCGGAGGCGCGGGAAGCAGTGGATCCATGCCCATCCGACGCGAAGGTCTCGTGCTCAGTGCTACCCCCGCGCCACCCGCGCGTCTTCCCGCGCCTGCGACGCCGTGCTGTCCGTCCACAACTGCTGCGTGACGCGCAACAACACGAAACCGCTCACCGCCAGCACCGCCGTGAGAATCCATGCCATACGCAACCGCGACGGATCGCCCGACGCGTACAGGAAATTCCCGATCGCGAACAGCGACGACCAGATCACCACGCACCCGGCAATCCACCCCACGAACGCCGCCCCAATGCGATTCTCCTGCGCCACCTCCGCATCGGACACGCCGGCCGCCGCACGCAGTTCGGTCCACCCGGCGCCCACCGGCTTCACCTTCTGCACGAACGCAATCAGCGTGGCGCGATCGGTGGTGGGCCCCACGAACGACGTGATCAGCCACGCCACGGTCGTGATCCCCACCTGCACGATCGTGGTGGTCGCGAATGTCGCGCCGGGCATGAAGTACGGCACCGCCAACGACGTGATCAGCGACATCACCATCGCCACGATCTCGCACCACGCCGAGACGCGCCACCAGAACCAGCGCGCGATGTACAACAGCCCCGTGCCGGCGCCGATCGACAACAGCACCTGAAACGCCTGCTGCGCGGAGCTCATCGTGAGACTGAGCAGCGCCGCAAAAATGTATAGCACGATCGTGGAGAGACGCCCCGCGTTCACGTAGTGCGACTCACTGCCGTCTTTCTTGAGGAAGCGACGATAAAAATCGTGCACGAGATACGACGAGCCCCAATTCAGGTGCGTGAGAATCGTGGAGGAATTCGCCGCCAGCAACCCGCCGATCATGAGCCCCACGAACCCCACCGGCAGGAACTTGAGCATGGCGGGGAAGGCCGAGTCGTGCCCGATAAGCGCGGCATCGGCATTCGGGAACGCCGCTTTGATCGACGCCAAGTCGGGATACACGATGATCGAGCACAGCGCCGTGATGATCCACGGCCACGGGCGCAGCACGTAGTGCGCAATGTTGAAGAACAGTGTGCCGCCGAGCGAATCCTTTTCCGACTTGGACGCCAACATGCGCTGCGCGATGTACGACCCGCCCCCCGGCTCGGCGCCGGGATACCAGTTGGCCCACCAGCTCACGGCGATCGGCAGAATGAAGATCATCAGCGCCAACTCCGACATGCTGAAGTTGGGGAGCAGGTCGAGAATGGGCTGACCCGTCCCGTCCTTCGCCGACATCACCGGCTGCGCGTTGGCGGCGGTGCTCTGCACTACCTGCAGCGTGGACAGCCGCTCCGTGAGCAACTTGAGACCGAGCCAGCCGCTGGGCTCACCGGCCAGCCGGCGTCCCACTTCCACCAGCGAGAACCACGCCGCGGCAAACACGGCGGTCATCTTGATGAAGAACTGGATCATGTCGATCACGAGCACGCCCCACAGTCCGGAGTGCGCCGCGAACGCCACGTTCAGCACGCCGCAGATCACGATCGTCTGCCAGGGCGCGAGGCCGAACAGGATGTTGGCAATCTTGCACGCTGCCAACGTCACCATGCCCATGATGAAGCAGTTGAAGAACAGTCCCAGATACACGGCGCGGAAACCGCGCACCATCGAGGCGGACTTCCCTGAATAGCGCATCTCGTAGAACTCGAGATCCGTCATCACCCCCGAGCGACGCCACAGGCGCGCGAAGAAGAACACGGTGGCCACGCCGGTGAGCACGAAGGCCCACCATTGCCAATTGCCCGCCACGCCGTAGCGTCGCACCTGCTCGGTGACCCAGTTGGGTGTATCCGATGAGAACGTCGTCGCCACCATCGACAGACCGGCCAACCACCAGGGTACCGAGCGACCAGACGCGAAGAAATCCGACGTGCTGGCCCCGGAGCGCTTGGCAAGAAAAAGCGCGGGAACGAAGCAGATGAGAATGGACGCCGCAGCGATGACCCAATCGATCCAGGAGATGTTCATAGGCGGGAATCTCGCGATCGGCGCGTCGGTCGGCAACGCGTCGCGGAGGGTGCGCATGGCGGAGGGCGCCCGCGGCGTGTCAATGAGCCTTTCATCGCACCCCGATCATGGGATATGCTCGACACGGAGCACTGCCGTTGCTGAATTCCGAACACGATACCCAGTCTGACACCCGACTTCTGAACGTCCGAATCCGTTCAATCCCCCGGCAGCATCGCCCACAGCGCCGGCCGGCCCACGTTGCAGTGCACCGCGCGCGACAGCGGCGAACACGCGCCCCAGCTCAGCCAGAGGGCATGCCGCGCCACGTGGTGTGCGTGCCACGGCCTCACGGCGCCGGCATCTCCCGCTAACCGCGCGATCCGCGCGCTGCGACCCGGCACCGGATGGAACACCGTTTCCACGCCGGCGCTGCGTACCGGCTCGTCGTCCTGCCATTCATCGAGCCGTTCGATCCCGGCGCGAACCGGGTCGGCACCCACCGACGCGGTCGCAGCCGCATCGAGCGCGAACACGGCGGCGCGCGACGGCGTGGGCAGCAACAACACGCCGAGAAACGCCCACAGCGTCATCGCCGCCGCCAGCGTAATCACGCCCGCCGACGACGCTGGGGACACCCCCGTGAGCGTGAGCGACAGGACGAAACCCAGCGTGTTCCACCCGATCGCGCCAATCACGCCGCGCGTGTGCGCGCCGCTCGTGCCGGCGATGCGGCGACGCAGCAGCATGGCGGCGAGCGCAGGCTCAGGTAACTGCGCCCAGCGCGCCGGCACCACGAGCGTGCGCGCGGTGAGTCCTGACCACCCGCCCACGAAGCCTTCGTCGGGACAGTCGAGTACCTGTAGCCGCGACACGTCGAGCCCCGCCTGTGCGGCCGCACGCGCGATGCGCGCCGGGGTCGGCACGATCGGCAGGTGCGCAATCACACGGGCCATCCGTCCCCGCCAGACCGCCAGCAGGAACTGCACCACCACAAACACGGCGACTGCGGCCGAGTTTCCCGCAGCGCGCGCCGCCAACATGAGCGCCGTGGCCGCCAGCATCCACACCACCCACTGCACGCTCACGCCACGAAGCCAGCGCGCCAGCCACGGATCACGCCACGGCTGCCGCCGCACCAGACTGCTGCCGCCGATCACGTCGAATACCGCAAACGCGATCTGGCTGAACGCGCAGAGGAGTCCGACGGAAAGAATCGCGCGCGCCAGTGGCTCAGCGGCCGATAACGACAGCCCCCGCGACGGGACGCGAAAGTACAGCATGGCCGCGGTCAACAGCACGGCGCTGCCGACGCCGGAAATGCCGAGGAACAGCCGCGCGCGGGCGTACGTAAGGCCGCGCGGCAACGGGGGAGCGGAAAGGGACGGGATCGTCATGCTGACCCAACGCCGGACAGCCTGCCGCGGTTGCCGCAGCTTTCGGCCGTCCGTCACGCAATCGTGACCGCGGGATATAGCCGCCGCGGGCGATCCATCGTACCGTATGCGTATGGACCGCCGACTCTTTCTGACCGACCTCTCGCGCTACGCCGCGCTCGCCGCCGTCGTCCCCAACGTATGGCGCGTCACCACCCGCCCCCGCTTCGCCGACGATCCGTTCCGGCTCGGCGTGGCCTCGGGTGATCCGACCCCCACCGGCGGCGTCCTCTGGACGCGTCTGGCCCCGCGCCCGTTCGAGCCCGACGGCGGCATGGAGGGGACCCGCGCCGTCGTGAGCTGGGAAGTGGCCGACGACGCGCAATTCACCAAGATCGTGCAGAAGGGGCGCGCCACCGCGGCCCCCGAGCTCTCGTTCAGCGTGCACGTGGACGTGAACGGACTGCAGCCCGACCGGTGGTACTTCTATCGCTTCATGGCCGGCGACGCGGTAAGCGATGTGGGCCGGTTCCGCACCGCGCCGGCCGCGGGCGCGAAGACGCCGCTCGCCTTCGCCTTTGCCTCATGTCAGCGCTGGGACCAGGGACTCTTCACGGCGTACGCGCACTTCGCGCAGGAAGAGATCGACCTCGCCGTCCACCTCGGCGACTACATCTACGAAGGCGCCAGCCCCGCGGCCGCGCTGCGCGCGCACCACGGCCTCGAGATCCGCACCCTCGACGACTACCGCCGCCGCTACGCCCAGTACAAGAGCGACCCGCATCTGCAGGCGGCGCACGCGCGGTGCCCGTGGCTGGTCACGTGGGACGATCACGAAGTGGACAACAACTACGCGTCGCTCGTGGGCGAGAACGTGATGGAGTCGACGGAGCAGATGCGTGCGCGTCGCGCCGCCGCCTATCAGGCGTGGTGGGAACACCAACCGGTGCGCGTCCCGCGCGCGCAGTCGTGGGCCGACCTCTCCATCACGCGCACCATCAACTGGGGCGCGATGGCGCGGTTCTGGATGCTCGACACGCGGCAGTACCGCGACGATCAGGTGTGCGAGGATCGCCCGCTGCAGGGGTGCGCGCCGTGGACCGACCCCCGACGCACCATGCTCGGGGCCGCGCAAGAGAAGTGGCTCGTGAACGGGCTCGGCGCCTCGTCGGCGCACTGGCAGGTGCTCGCCAATCAGGTCATGATGGCCCCCTTCGATTCGGCCCCGGGCGACGCCGTCCAGGTGGCGCCGGACATGTGGGGCGGGTATCCCGTGGCCCGCGACCGGCTGCTCAA
>CAIUOO010000102.1 GCA_903900795.1 uncultured Gemmatimonadota bacterium
AGGTGCCCGGGAGCAGCTGCGCGGCGAGGTCGATCGCGACGAACTTGGGCTGCGTGTCGACCGGCTTGTAGCGGGCCATGACAGATCGCGACGAGGGACGAAGGAGACTGCAGATTTCCTCTGAGGCCAACGGCTCGACGCCTGGAGAGTTCCGTTTCCACATCGGTCTCGCGGGACTTTTACTACAGCCTCGTTAGATGTCTGTGGCGGGCGCCGACTTGACCGCAGTCTCGGTCGGCGCCATTCTTACTGGTAAGACCCTTCAAGGAGCCAGTATGTTCGATGCCGCGACCACGACCTTGTCCTCGAAAGGGCAGGTCGTCATCCCCGAAGCCATTCGCGAGCGACTCGGTCTGAAGACGGGGGCCCAGTTCGTGGTCGTGGCCGATCGCGACGTCGTCATTCTGAAGGTGCTGGAGCCGCCCGCCCTGTCGGAGTTCGCGGCGCTGACGGCGCACGCACGCCGCGCGGCGAAAGCCGCTGGTCTCAAGTCGGCCGACGTGCCGCGGGCGATCACAAAGGTGCGACGCGCCAAGTGAAGGTCGTGCTGGACACCAACGTCTTGGTGTCAGGGCTGCTCTTTGGTGGCGTGCCCGGCCGCATTCTGACGGCGTGGAGTACGGGTGCCATCCGCCTCGTCATCTCGCCTCCGATACTGGAAGAATACCGACGGGTCGGGCTCGCGCTGAGCACAGGGCGTGAGCCGCTCGTGGGGACGCTCGAGGCGCTGCTCGCGATGCTGACGGTGCACGCCCTGCTGGTGGATGCCCCACCGCTCGAGGAGCGCGTGAGCGAGGATCCTGATGATGAGATGTTCCTGGCGGCGGCGCTCGCCGCGAACGCACGGCTCATCGTGTCGGGCGATAAGCATCTGCTGCGGGTGTCCGGCTGGCGGGGCATCGAAGTGCTCAAGGCGCGACCGTTCATGGACCGCTATATCGAACCGGCAGACATCTAACGGAACGTTGCTGCTGGCAGCGCGAGGCGGTGTGCGGCAGGCGGTCGCCGTGCTGGCGCACGTCGCCCGTCCGGCCGCATTTTGTCTGATGCGCTGCAGCAGCACGCCAGGCGTTGAGGTTGTAGGATAAGGCGTTTCTCGGACGCGCTCACACGCAGTGTGGCGCCGCGCAGATCCGATCGATGCTTTCTCGCAAAAATCGCGGTCGTATCGCACGCGTTGCGTGTCGACGCGCCGTGCTCTTCGCGCTGCTTACGCCGCGTAGCCCGCGTTGGCGAGCTTTTCGATGTTGTGCACCAGACAAAACAGCTTCCATTGCCCATCGACTTTCGTGCGCCCGCGTAGCGTGAAGCGATCGAGGCGCTTGTTGTGCCGCAGATTCGCAAACACCGGCTCGACCGTCGCGAATCGCCGCCCGTATTGCTCACGGCCGATGGCGGAATCGATGCGCATCTTCATGCGCATGGTGTGCGTTTCGCGCGGGTGCCGTGCGGCGGACTCGACGCGGCCGCGGAAGAACGCGACGTCGCGCACCGCGGTCGTGTCCGGCGTACGTAGACACTGCGCGCGCAGCGCGCACGGGACACAGTCCCGCTTCGCGCCGCGAAAGTGTTCGCCGACGTAGTCCTTCGTCATATTCGCGCGACCTTTCCGATAGAGCGACTTCCCCGCCGGACACGTGCAGGTGCGTGCGTCCGCGTCGTAGACGAAGTCATTCGGCGTGAAGCAGGGCGACGATGGCGACGGCGCCGCCGATTTGTTGTGCAGCGGATTCGGGAGCGTGGTGTACCGGTCCTGTGTCGCGAAGCGCTCATCCCGACGGCGCATCTCGTTGTCGGCGATCAACGCGGCGACGCGCATCGCCGCGAGCGCTTTCAGGTTCGCCTCGCTGTGATAGCCCGCATCGGCGGTGATCAGCGTGTCCGCGGTGCGGAGCGCGTGCGTGGCCGTCACCACGGGCACGAGTAGTTCCTGCTCGGCGCCCGTGCCATGCGCTTGCGCCTCGACGATGATTTGATGCGGGCTGTCGACGGCCGCGACGCCCGTGTAGCCCTGGAGCACGCCTTTGCTCGTCGCCATCTTGGCGCTGTCATGGTCGGTCCGATTGCTCTTGCGGAGCGTACCCTTCGGCCCGCGACGTTCGGTGGGATTATTCGCCAGCCAGGAGCGGATCTGCGCCGCATCGTGCTCGAGTCGCTCGACCCGCCTCGTCGCCTTCGTGTCGGGATCCGGCTCGGTCGGCGCGGTGTCCGCCACGCGATGGCGCTGTAGCATCGTGGTCGCGGCCGCTTCAAGCTTCGCGGCCTGGCGTTCGAAGTCGGCGCGCGTGCCGCTGCGATGCTTCGACGCGTTACTTGGCAGTTTCACGCCGTCGATCGCAAACATCTCGCGGCCGATCAGGCCCTGCTCGTCGCAGACCGCCAGCACCGCCGCGAAGACGCGCGCGATGTCCTCCCCCAGCGAGCTTACGAACTTGGCGATCGTCGTAAAGTGCGGCGCGCGGTCGCCGCACAGCGCGATGAAGGTGACGTGCTCTTGGCAGGCCCGCTCGATCTGCCGGCTGCTCACGATCCCCTGCGAGTACGCGAACAGCACCACCTTGAGCAACAGCGCGGGCGGATAGGCCGGGGCGCCCGTCCCATCATTCTGAAACCGCGCGTCGAAGTGAGACAGGTCGATCGCGTGATCGAGCAGATGATTAAGCGCGTGCTCGAACGTGCCGGGCAACAGCTGCCGAGACAGGTCAACGGCCAGCAATCGGGGCTGCGTATCGATGTTCTTGTAGCGCGCCATGCCGATACCTCGACGAGGAGAACATTGGGCTGCAGATTTCCTGCAGCAAACCCCCGAGGCGTGGGCCGGAGTTCCGTTTCCACATCGACTGTTCGCGGACTTTTCCTACAGCCTCGTTAGGCGCATCGAGGCAGGAATGGACGCGCGCGGCGGGGCCACTGGCGCGATGTATATGATCAGCATGTATTTTCAGGGTGACCGACTTTTCCGCCTTCGCGGCCCGACTGGCCGGCTGTGACTGGGATCGCGGGAATGGGGAGAAGAACTGGGCTCGGCATGCGGTCTCGCGGAACGAAGCCGAGGAAGTCTTTTTTCATGAGCCGGTGCTGCTGGCCGAGGATGCCAAGCACTC
>CAIUOO010000103.1 GCA_903900795.1 uncultured Gemmatimonadota bacterium
ACCCCGATGTAGCGAAACGCGTCGTCTTCGCCGATAGCGCGAACCCGACGAAGACCCCGTGGAGCGTTGTTTATATCCACGGATTCTCCGCCACGCGACAGGAAACGTCGCCGCTCAGTGAAGAGGTGGCGCGCGCCCTCGTTGCCAACCTGTATGAAACGCGTCTCCGCGGTCACGGACTCCCCGGCGATTCGCTCGGGGACGTGCAAGCGCGCGACTGGATGGGCGATGCCGCCTTCTCGCTTGACGTCGCCCGGCGACTCGGCGACTCCGTGCTGGTGATCGGCACCAGCACCGGCGGCACACTCGGTGTGTGGCTGGCCACGCTGCCCAAGCCGGTGCGCGAAGGGCTGCGCGCCCTCGTGCTCATCTCGCCCAATTTCGGGCTGAAAGACCCCGCCGCCGGTCTGCTCACGTTGCCGTGGGCCGAGGTGGTACTGCCGCGCTTCATTCCGCAGCGCGAATGGGTCGCGAAGAACGAAGAGCATAAGCGCTTCTGGACCACGCGGTACCCGTCCACCGCACTCTTCCCGATGCAGGCGCTGGTCGAACATGTGCGCGACGCGTCGCTGAATGACTACGACGTGCCGACGCTTGCCTTCTACCATCAGGGAGATCAGGTGGTGGACGCCGAGCGTACCACCACCTGGCTCGATGCGCTCGATGCCACGGGCCGAGTGAAAGCGGAGCGCGTGCTGGTGATTCCCACCACCGGCGAAGACGGCCACGTTATCGCCGGCCGCATCGTATCGCCAAGCCAGACCGCGACCTTTCGCGATCGTATCGTGGCCTTCGTGCGGCGTCAGTAACACCGACTCCGACGAGCGAACGACTCAATCGTCGCGGAGCCTGATCAACCCTTCCTGCGCCACTGAAGCCACCAGCGTGCCGTCCTGCTGGAAGATCTCGCCGCGCACAAAACCACGAGCACCAGCGGCCGCGGTGCTGTCCATGCTGTACAGCAGCCACTCGTCGGCACGGAACGGCCGGTGCATCCAGATGGTGTGGTCGAGCGACGCGAGTTGCAGACGTGGATCGCGGTACGACACCTGATGCGGCAGCAGCGCGGTGGGCAGGAAGCCGTAGTCCGACGCGTACGCCACGATCGCCTGATGCGTGATGGCCTCGTCGGGGAGCGCATCGATCACGCGGAACCACACGAACCGCTTCGATCCGCGCGACTCATCGGTGCCCGGTACGTGTGAGGTGAACGAGCGGAAGTCGATAGGGCGATCCTGCGTGAGCACCGTACGCAGTTCCGGCGGCAGCACACCGGCCCGCTCGCGGATTTGGTCAAGCTCCGGCATCAGGTCTTCCGGCGGCGGCACCTCGGGCATGGTGCTCTGATGCTCGAGACCGTCGATCTGCACATGAAACGACGCCGACAAGTGAAAGATCGCCTCGCCGTGCTGGATCGCCGTGACGCGCCGGCTGGTGAAGCTGCCACCGTCGCGTGGACGGTCCACGAAGAACACGATCGGGGCCTTGAGGTCGCCGGCCCGAAGGAAGTAGCCGTGCACCGAGTGCGCCTCGCGCGGCTCGTCCACTGTGCGTCGCGCGGCCACCAGCGCCTGCGCGAACACCTGTCCGCCGAACACGCGGCCGGTGCCGAGATCGCGGTTCTGTCCGCGATAGATATTGACCTCGAGCTTCTCGAGCTCGAGCAACGACAGCAGTTCTTTCACGACGCTCATGCTGAGGAATATGGGTGCGAGTTGTGGCCGACGCGATGCGGCGGTAGCATGAGCGCATGAATCGCGCGCTCCGCTCCTTCCTGTTGGCGTTGGTTTGTGCCCTCGCGGCCTGGTCGCTTTCCCGCACCAAAGGCGCCTCGCCACCGACGCTCCCTGCCCCGGCGGCGGCCCCGGCGGCAATTCCAACATCGGCACCATCCGGACCTTCTTCAAGCCGAACGGCGGAGAGGCCCACTTCCGCCGTCAGATCCGTCGCTCCCCCCGATCCTGAACCGAGTCGAACGCACCGATGATCCGCGCCGACCAGCTGCTGGAGCAGTGGGCCCGAACCGTGGACGACGTGGAGCACGGCTACGCCCTCACCTACGAGGACTACCTGAACGACCTCGACGTGAGGCGGGCCCTCGACGACGCCCTGCTGTCCGACGCCGCCCACAAGCCGCTGGCGAGCCTGGACGCCCGCTTTCAGGCCGCCACCTTCCCCTCCGGCGAATGCGTCTGGGGGGTGGAAAACGAAAAGGCTGAGGGGTGGAGCCGGGTCGCTCACTGGTACTACTGGCGGCTGCCGACGCACCCAGGACCCGCCTTTCACGCCGACTGACCGATTAGCTTTCAGGGCTATGTCCCAAAGTCCTGACTCCGTGGAAGCCAACAGCAGTCTCGCTGAGCGCGTGCGCGCCGCGACCGAGCTGCTCGAACAGTTCGCCGTGAACCGGGCCGAACTGCTCGGTATCGCCGACGATGATCGCAATCGCCTGCTGAAGGCCGCCGGCGAGGTGTCGCGTCCCGACGCCATCCTGCGCCGTCAGATGGTGAAGGCGACCAAGCGCAAGAAGCGGGTGGAGCGAACGATACGCGTGCAGGAGGCCGAGTCGCAGCTGCAGGAAACCGGCATCCGCCGCCTGCGCCGCCAGACGGTGTTCACCACGCCCAACTATCTGCTGCCGGCCTCCGACGAGCAGACGACGGTCGAGTCGGATCCCGACTTCCGCGAGGCGCTGGAAGAGCAGCACTGCTACGTGTGCAAGCACAACTTCACCGTGCTGCATCACTTCTACGATCAGCTCTGCCCCACCTGCGCCGAGTTCAACTACCGCAAGCGTGGCGAGCTGGCTGATCTCACGGGGCGTACCGCGCTGCTCACGGGCGGCCGCGTGAAGATCGGCTATCAGGCCGGCATCAAGCTGCTTCGGTCGGGCGCGCGTCTCATCGTGACCACGCGCTTCCCGCGCGACTCCGCCGCCCGCTACGCCGCCGAGCCCGACTTCGAGCAGTGGGCGCATCGGCTCGAGATCTTCGGACTCGATCTGCGTCACACGCCAAGCGTGGAAGCGTTCTGCCATCACCTGATGGAAACGCACGACCGTCTCGACTTCATCGTGAACAACGCATGTCAAACCGTGCGTCGTCCACCCGATTTCTACAAGCACATGATGGACGGGGAAACGGCCGCCCTCAGCAGCATGCCCGATCAGGTGCGCAAGCTGCTTGGCGCCTACGAAGGTGTGCGGGGCTATCACATGCTCCCGGGCTCCACGGACGCTGAAGACGGCGAGATGCTCACCCCGAAAACGCTGCCGCGCGCGTTGGCCGAAGTGGCGGGGATCACGCACGCCGCCGAACTGTCGCAGGTGGCGCTGTTGCCGGAAGAGCACACCGACCGTGGACACCTCTTCCCTGAGGGCAAGCTCGATCAGGACATGCAGCAGGTCGATCTGCGCGACCGCAATTCGTGGCGCCTGCTGATGCATGAAGTGCCGAGCGTGGAACTGCTGGAGGTGCAGCTGGTGAATGCGATCGCGCCGTTCCTGCTGAATGCGCGGCTCAAGCCGCTCATGCTGCGCACGCCGAATCGCGACAAGCACATCGTGAACGTGTCGGCGGTGGAAGGCCAGTTCTACCGCAAGTTCAAAACAACGCGTCACCCGCACACGAACATGGCGAAGGCGGCGCTCAACATGATGACGCGTACGTCGGCTGCCGACTACGAGTCCGACGGCATCCACATGAACGCGGTGGACACCGGCTGGGTGACGGACGAAGATCCCGTCCACATTGCGGAAAAGAAGGTGGCCGAACATCGGTTCCATCCGCCGCTCGACATCGTGGACGGCGCGGCGCGCATCGTCGATCCCATCATCGATGGCATCAACACCGGCGAGCATGTGTGGGGCAGGTTCCTGAAGGACTACACGCCTACGGACTGGTAGCCCGTGGCCATCGGCGGCGCTGCCCTGTTCCACGAAGCACGGCCGGCGCGTAAACTTCCCGAGAGTCTCTCCCACCTCCGGAGTCGAGCATGTTTGTGATGTCCCCCCGACGGGTCGCGTCCCGTCTGGCTACGGCCCTCGTTGTCGCCACCCCCGCCTTGCTTAAGGCACAGAATGCCAACGGCGGCTGGGATGCGCAGCAGATCCTGCGCACCGAATCGTTCGTGAAGCCGCCCGAGAATCTCGTGCGCATGATCACGACGCCCCGCGTCGATATCTCGTTCACGAATGCGAGCCCTGATCGTCGCTGGTTCCTGCGTGCCACGGGCAGCGATCGCGGCGACATCAAGGCGTACGGCGCGCCACACATCTGGCTCGGTGGCGTGCAGGTCGATACGCGCGCCAATCGTGCGCGGTCGCTGACCACCAGCAATCGCAACGGCCTCACCCTCGTCGACCCGAAGACGGGCACCACGCGCGCCATCAGTATGCCGGCCGGTGCATCGATCTCGTCGCCGGTGTGGTCGCCGCGCGGCACCCAAGTGGCGTACATCGCCAACTTCCCCACCGGCTCCTACGTGTATCTCGCCGATGTCGCGAGCGGCACGTCGGCGCAGCTGTCGCGCCGCGCGTTGCTGGCCACGGTCGTCACCACCATCGAATTCACCGCCGACGGTCGCTACATCGCGGCGGTCCTGGTGCCGGAGAATCGCGGCGCCGCACCGGAGCA
>CAIUOO010000104.1 GCA_903900795.1 uncultured Gemmatimonadota bacterium
CCCTAAGGATATGATGAACCAGATCTCGTTCGCGAAGCTCGAGACGGGCATGGATATGCCCCATCTGCTCGACATCCAGACGCGCGCTTTTGAGTCGCTGCTCCAACTGGATGCTGCCTCGCAAGAGCGCGAGGATGTTGGCCTCGAGCGTGTTTTCAAGGACCTGTTCCCGATCTCGGACGTCCACGAGAATTTCTCGTTGGAGTTCGTTCGGTACAGCCTCGGTGAGCCCAAGTACTCTGTCGCCGAGTGTATCGAGCGCGACATGACCTACTCGGCGCCTCTCAAGGCCACGTTGCAGCTGGTCATCTTCGAGGATACCGGGGAGGGCAAACGCCCCCGCAACATCATCGAGAAGGAAGTCTATCTCGGCGAGCTTCCGCTCCTGACCGAGCTGGGCACCTTCGTGATCAATGGCGCCGAACGCGTCATTGTCTCACAGTTGCACCGCTCGCCGGGCGTCGTGTTCGAAGAGAGCACGCACCCCAACGGGCAACGGCTGCTCTCCTCGCGCATCATACCCTTCCGGGGATCGTGGGTCGAGTTCACCGTGGACATCCACGATGTGATCTACGTCCACATCGACAAGAAAAAGAAGTTCCCCGCCACGGCGCTGCTGCGCGCGTTCGGCTACGGCGAGAACCGGGACATCCTGCGCCTGTTCTTCGCCGAGCGCGAACTCGATCTCACCATGAAGCGTGAGACGCGTACCGAACTCCGTGAGCTGCTGGGCGCCATCATCGCCGAAGACATCACCCTCGAAGGGGAAGTCACGCCCGATGATGCGCCGAAGGCCAAAACGAAGAAGGCGAAGGCCGAGCGCGAACGCGCCGAGGCCGAGCTGCTGGTGCGTGAAGGAGACGAACTGACCGAGGAAGTGCTCAACCGCCTGGTGCGGCAGGGCCTCGACAAGGTCAAGGTCTTCGCCTCGTACACGCAGATCGACCTGCGCGACGAACAGGACGCGATCGACCGCGGTGAGCGTGAAGTGCGTCGCACGCTGGCGCGCGACGTCGTTGACGCCGACACCGGTGAGGTCGTGGCCGAAAAGGGCACCGTCCTCGCTGATGCGGTCATCAAGCGCATCCGCAAAGCCGACCTCACCAAGGTGCAGGTCTTCGTCGCCTCCGGCCGAGCCGAGTCGACGTTGATCAAGAACACCCTGGCGAAGGACCCGACGAAGCACGAGGAGGAGGCGCTCAAGCAGATCTACGCGCTCCTCCGTCCCGGCGACGCGCCGAACCGCGAGACGGCCAAGCAGGCGCTCGAACGCCTGTTCTTCTCGCCCAAGCGCTACGACCTCGGTCGTGTCGGTCGCTACAAGATCAACCAGCGCCTGCGTCTCAACACGGCGATGTCGACCACCGTCCTCACGAAGGAGGACTTCGTCGAGATCATGCGGCAGCTCGTGGAACTCCACGAAGGCCGCGGCGACGTGGACGATATCGATCAGCTGGGTAACCGCCGTATCCGCTCGGTGGGTGAGCTGATCGCCAACCAGTTCTCCGTTGGTCTCTCGCGCATGGCGCGATTGGTCAAGGAGCGCATGTCGATCAACACCGATCCCGAAAAGATCTCGCTCGACGATCTCGTGAATGCGCGGACCGTGTCTGCCGTCATTCAGGCGTTCTTCGGGTCGTCGCAGCTCTCGCAGTTCATGGACCAGACCAATCCGCTCGCCGAACTGACGCACAAGCGTCGTCTGTCGGCCCTCGGACCCGGTGGCCTCACGCGTGAGCGTGCCGGCTTCGAAGTGCGAGACGTGCACTACTCGCAGTACGGTCGTATGTGCCCCATCGAGACGCCGGAAGGCCCGAACATCGGCCTGATCACGTCGCTCGCCTGCTACGCCCGCGTGAACGATCTCGGCTTCATCGAGACCCCGTACCGCGTGGTGAAGGACAGTCGGGTGACCGGTGAAATCGTGTGGCTCGACGCGAACCGCGAAGAAGACGCGATCATCGCGCAGGCCAATTCCAAGCTCAATCCCGACGGTACGTTCGTCGACGATCTCGTGCTGTCGCGTAAGCGTGGTGACCTCCCGCTCACGCCGCCGGCCGACATCGACTACATGGACGTCGCGCCGGAACAGCTCGTCTCGATCGCCGCTGCGCTCATTCCGTTCCTCGAACACGACGACGCCAACCGCGCGCTGATGGGCTCGAACATGCAGCGTCAGGCCGTGCCGCTGCTCAATCCGCGCACGCCGTTCGTTGGGACCGGTCTCGAAGCGACGGTCGCCGTCGACTCGGGCGCGGTGATCATCGCGCGTCGTCCGGGCATCGTGACCAGCGTGACGGCTGACGAGATCATCGTCGATGCCGGTCTGATCGGCGTGATCGATGCCGACCGCCCGCTCGCCCGACTCGGCCATCTCGATCGCTACCGACTCAAGAAGTACTGGCGTACCAATCAGGACACCGCCATCAACCAGCGCCCGCTCGTGCGCATGGGGCAGACGGTGGCCAAGGGTGAAGTGCTGGCCGACGGTGCCGCTACGGAAATGGGGCAGCTCGCGCTTGGCGCGAACGTCACGGTGGCGTTCATGCCCTGGTACGGCCACAACTTCGAAGACGCCATCGTGCTCTCCGAGCGCCTGGTGAAGTTCGACGTGTTCTCGTCGATTCACATTCAGGAGCTCGAGCTGCACGTCCGCGACACGAAGCGCGGTCAGGAAGAAATCACGCGCGAAATCCCGAACGTCGCCGAGGAGTCGCTGGTCGACCTCGACGAGCGCGGCATCGTGCGCATTGGTGCCCAGGTGAAGCCGGGTGATATCCTCGTCGGCAAGATCACGCCGAAGGGTGAAACCGAGCTCTCCCCCGAAGAGAAGCTGCTCACCGCGATCTTCGGCGAAAAGGCCAAGGACGTGAAGGACAGCTCGCTCAAGGTGCCGCCCGGCATGGAAGGCGTGGTCATCGACGTGAAGATCTTCTCGCGCGTGGAAGACCAGGTCGTGGAAAAGGATCGAGGTGAGCGCATCGGTGAAGTGCGTCGGCTCGAGGGCGAGGAGAAGATCCGCGTCAACGAAGTGCGCGACATGGAGCTGGCGGCGCTGCTCGACGGCGAAACGATCTCGCTGGCTCTCCGGGCCGGCACGGTGGAAGAAGCGATTCCGGCGGGGACCACGCTCACGAAGGCGCTGTTGGAGGGGATGCGTTTTGCGACGCTCGACCTCAAGACGTTCCGCGTCGAGAGCAAGAAGGCCAACGATCGCGTGCGTGAGCTCATCGACGCCGCGAACGAAGAGAAGGCCCGTATCGAAGAGCGCGCCGAAGAGCGCATCGACCGCATTCTGCAGCCCGATGAGCTCCCGCCCGGCGTGATCCAGCTGGTCAAGGTGTATCTGGCCGAGAAGCGGAAGATCTCGGTCGGCGACAAGATGGCCGGACGTCACGGTAACAAGGGTATCGTGGCCCGCATCGTCCCCGAAGAAGACATGCCGTTCATGCCGAACGGCCGTCCGGTGGACATCGTGCTGAACCCGCTCGGCGTGCCGTCGCGCATGAACGTCGGGCAGATTCTCGAGACCCACCTTGGGTGGGCCGCGAAGCTGCTCAACTTCTACGCGAAGACGCCGGTATTCGAAGGCGCGAACGAGCGCGAAATCGGCTTGCTGATGAAGCTCGCCGGTCTCCGCTGGGCGCGCGAAACGCTCGAACTCGGCGCGTCGTCGTTCGACGCCACGCCGAAGGATGTGCGTCACCTGCTGTCCGACATCAAGCCGGATCGTCGTCTGCCGGACAAGGTCGAACTACTGGGTGATGCGAACCTGAACGACCTCGCGACGAAAGCGATGTCGGCCGAAACGAAGTCGCTGTTCAGCCGCGTGAAGGAGTTCGTCACGCAGGGTGCCCGTACCGTCGCCGAGCGCGAGCTCGAGGGCGTGCGTGCGTCGCTGGCCATCCACCAGACCGCTGAGGGCGAGGCGGATGCCGACCTCAAGGCGGGCATGGCGGCGCTCGAGGCCGATGCGGCCATGAGCCCGGTGCAGACGCTCCTGCGTATCGGTCAGCCGGCGCTCGCCGCTGTGCTGGCCGGCAAGGATGTCGATATCGACGCCGCCGGTTCAGAGCTCATTCGCTTGGCGGGCCTCACGCCCACCGGCAAGGTACGTCTGCGCGACGGTCGTACCGGCGAAACGTTCAACGCCCCGGTCACGGTCGGCGAGATCTACGTGCTGAAGCTCAGCCACCTGGTCGACGACAAGATTCACGCGCGCTCGATCGGACCGTACTCGCTCGTCACGCAGCAGCCGCTGGCGGGTAAGGCGCAGTTCGGTGGACAGCGTTTCGGAGAAATGGAAGTGTGGGCGCTCGAGGCCTACGGCGCGGCGCACACGCTGCAGGAAATCCTGACGGTCAAGTCCGACGACGTGAACGGCCGAAGCCGCGTGTACGAGGCGATCGTCAAGGGTCAGAACCTGCCGGAGCCGGGTATCCCGGAGTCGTTCAACGTGCTGGTGAAGGAACTGCAGGCGTTGGGTATCAAGGTCACGCTCGGCGCCAGCGATGGCGGTGGTGGCGGCCTGATCGACGCCGGCGGCAACGGTAACGGCGGGGAGGAATAACCATGATCGACTTCCGCAGCTCGCGCGAAGCCCGCGCGTCCGCGTTTGACTACATGTCGGTCCGTATCGCCTCACCC
>CAIUOO010000105.1 GCA_903900795.1 uncultured Gemmatimonadota bacterium
ACGCTCACGAAGTCGGCCAGCATGCGCAGCTGGTCGGTGGTGAAGAACGACGCTTCGATGCTGCCCAGAATGATCGCGCGATAGCCGAAGAGTTCTTCGCGGCTGGTGGGGAAACCGCCCAACAGATCGAGACTGTCGCGCACGCCGAGTCGCAGGAATTTGCGTTCGGCGCTGCGCATGAGCCCCACGACCTGCACGGCGCTGTCGTTGGCCACCGCGCGGCGCAGGAACGCGAACTCGGGGCGCGGTTCTCCCTCGAGATACAGAATGCGATCGGGTCCGGCGCGCACTTCGATACTTGTTTGCCACTCGTTGTTTTCGGTCACGATTTCCGTGGGCAGCGCCTTGGCGCGCACGGCAATGCGATGCACGCCGGGATCGAGCGGCGGAATGCGGAAGCGTACCGTGGTGAGATCGCCCTTCTCGCTCACGCGCGCCGCTTCGGTGGCGACCACGCGGCCATCGGCTTCCACCGTGATGGGCACCGGATCGCGACCGGCGCCACGAATGCGCACGTCGGCTTCCACCACGCTTGACGCGCCGGCCAGCGTGCGGCGCGGCGCCTGCACGCGCTCGATCGCCACATCACGTTCGAACCGCTCGGTGCCGACGCCCACGGTGAACACCGGAACGCGACGCGCGCGCAAGGCGAGCAGCGCATCATCGAGTGCGCCGCTGCCGTTGTCGGCGCCATCGGAGACGATAACGACACCGGCCAGCGGCATCCCGTTCAAGTCTTCACGCACATCGTTCAGCGCCTGCGCGAGATCGGAGCGCGTGCCCTCCGACGTGAGGGCGGCTGCACCGGCGATCGGCGAGGCATCGGCGGCAAAGCGGAAGCGACGGATCGCGAACTTCTCCGCCAGTTGTTTCGACAACGGCGCCGTGTCGGCGAACGTGCGCTGCACCGCGGCGGTACGCGTGCCGTCGTTCACATCGCGAATGCGCATGCTGCGCGAATCATCCATGATGACCGCCAGCACGTTGCGCTGCGGCACGGCCGACGCGATCACGAGCCCCGGACGCAACAGGCAGCCGATCACCCACAGCACGGCCGTGGCGCGCAGGGTCGCGAAAATGGCGCGGTCAGCCGGACGCAGCGTGCGAACGCGCGCGTAGGCGACGATCACGATGAGGAGTACGACCGCTGCCGCCGCCGCCACCAGCATGACTGGCACGACCGGTGCCATCACCAGATCACCCCGTGCGAAGACGCGCGGAGGATACTTGAACAGCAACGTGGTGATGGATTCGAGCCAGGTTCCCACGAAATGGTCGGGGCGGGGGCGGGAGTCGGCGTGCTGGGTCCGCCAACAAACAGGACACCATGGAGCAGACGAGAGTGCAGCGTGGAGCACGACGCGTCTACCCCGTGACGCAACAGTGGGTCATCCCGTTGGGTTTTGGTTCTGGAATGCGGTGCGGATCGCCAGCCTCTTAACATCGGGTCGGCGGCCTCGTCCAATGTGGTGAAGCGGGCGCCTGTCCGGCGAACGCGGCCCACACTGGAGATAGATCCCATGAGAAGCTCACATTCCCGTTCCTATGCGCTCGTGCTGGCGTTGAGCGCGTTCGTTCCGTCGCTGCTCACGTCGCAGACGCCTCCCACGCAGCGGCCCCTGCCGCGTCCGCGTGCCGCCGTGGCGCCGGCTCCGGGTGCGGCTGGTTCCGCCAGTGCGCGGTCCCGACCGGGTGCGCGCGATGGTGGTCCCGGCGAGCGTGGTGCCCG
>CAIUOO010000106.1 GCA_903900795.1 uncultured Gemmatimonadota bacterium
GGGGGCTCTCCGGTGTCGCACCACGTCCGATATAGGCCGCCGTCGCGACTGCGCCGCGGTCTCCTGGTGCCGCGGATCCTGAGCCCTGCGGTGTCGGGCTGCGCGGCACGAACAACGACGCAGCGGCCCCCAGCAAGAGCACGAGGCATGCCGCCGGCAGCAGCCAGCGACGTACGCCCCGCCTGAGAGCGCGGACCTCGGGAGCGGGGACCAAGGCCGGCTTCTCAGAGGTCGCCTCGGGGTCTCCTCTGAAATGATCGATCAGGGTCCCGATCGCCTGCGAGCGATCATGAAGGGCGTCGATCCACTGGGCCGCCGCCAGATGATAGGCAAGCGCCGGATCATATATGACATCCTCCATTCGGACTGGCAGGATCGGCAGGCGCCGATCGGAGGCGAGCTGGATTTCCTTGTGGATCTCGCGAGACTCGTTCGCTGCGGCCGTAAACAGCAAGACCACCGCGGTGGACTCGTCAAGCGCTCGGACGATCGCCTCCGCGTAGCTCATTCCCGGCCGAATGGAGCGCTGGTCGATCCAGACAGGCAGCCCGGCGGCGGTCATCCGCTCGTACACCTCGAGCGCAAATGCCTGATCTTTCCGAGAGTAGCTGATGAAGGTGAGGGAGGCGCTCATGGCGCTACGCGAGGTCGTCATGTGAAGATAATCTGAATCGCCCCCCGCAGACCGGACAGAAGGCGGGTCGAGGTTTAACCGATGAGGCATCCTTCAAACCTGTCCGAGCTCCATGAATTGCTATCATTTGAGACTCTTTGCGGGTCTCTCGGCAGGTAGAGCAAACCCGGCAACACTCATCGACGAATCACCATTCTCAGGATTTCAATGACGCTTCGCGTTACTCGGTAATACACGCGGTTGTACAGCGCGCGACGCGGGTCCGTCAGCCATCCCCATCCTCGTGGCGCATTGAGGCCGAGCGAGTGCCGGATGTAGTGTTTTAGCGAGAGCCGCGCCGCCAGCGCACCGCGAAGCGATGGTCGTCGCACACCAAATTTCATCAGCTCAGCTCAGCAGCCTGACCGACAGACGAAAATACAATCCCTTGATCGACAAGCGGTCGCCTTCCTGAAGCAGCGCGCCGGCGGGCTCTATCGGTGCATCGTTGAGGTACATGGGATTCGATGCGTGCGGCACGTTCTGTATGATCCATCCGCCCATCGCGGCCACTTTCCGCAGCTGACACTGCTCGGCTGAGACGTACCGCGCCTCGGGGTCATCCAGCTGGCGGAACCCGCCACTGCCAAGCGTGACATCGATACGAACCTGCATTTCCTTTCCAGAGACGGCTGAAACGAGTGCGAGGCCGGACGGAATACGCACGTAGCCGCAGAGTGGACATGTTCCCGTTCCATCGGCTACCTCTGTTCCGTCCTGCGGACACGGCCAAGGCATCAGCGCTCCCTCTGGGTGTTGGAATCAGCTACCATGGCGGTTATGTCAGGCGCAGGGTCACAGGACACTTTCCCGTTCGTCCCACCGCGATCGTCGCACCGGAGCGGACGGGGATGGCAGATGTTACGGGCACTCCATCCATACTTGTCGCATTGGGTGCGCCCACGCAGTGCTCGATCATCCACGTGCTGCCACTGCGGAACAGCCGGAACTGTTCGGTGGCCATGAATCGCTCGAAATCAGCGCTCCACGTTCGGAATTGATTCCGACCGAATCGTGTGTCGAGGTTCACGGTAATCGATTGGCCGGACGGACCGACGATGTCGATCACTCCGGCGGCGGTCAGGGGCGGCGGGGCCACTGGCGGCGCGACCAGGGGCGGCGAAACCGTCTCGGGGGGTGGTAGCCGCACCGGTGGTGGTACCGGCGTCGCCGTCACCTCGGCTCGACGTCCGTCCCACTCGGCGAGCTGTCCACTCAGCGCGCGCAACACCTGTTCCGCCGTGGGCCGCTTCGTGGCCTCCGGTCGGAGCATGCCATTCAGCACATGATGGAGGAAACCGCTGTCCCGCACCTCGGCAATGTCTTTCTGCACGACAATCGGACGTAATGCGCCGTTCTTAGCCAGTTCATCGTACGCCGCCATGTCCGCACACGGATGCCCGCCACTCAGTAGCTCACCGATAATCAGGCCGCATGTAAATACATCGGATGGCTTGGACGGCACGCGACCGGTGAGGTGCTCCGGCGACATGTAACCGGGCGTTCCCACGTATCCCTCGAAGCCATTCCAAGGAGCCGCCTTCGCCTCGATCAGCGAGAAATCCATGTCGATCACACGGAGCTTGTACTTCGCAGCAATCGACGGCTCGGGCAGCAGATAGAAATTTTCGGGCTTCAGGTCGGTATGAATGATCCCGGCGCGATGGATCGCATTGATACCGGCCATCATGACGCGCGCGAAGATCACCCGCTGGCTCCAGTCGTAGCCAGCAGGATTTTGCAGCACGCCTCGAAGATCGGTGCCTCCTTCGACCCACTCAAAGACCTGATAA
>CAIUOO010000107.1 GCA_903900795.1 uncultured Gemmatimonadota bacterium
CGGCGCCAGCGGCGTGAACAGCAGCGTCAGCGATTTCACGTAGGTGGCCGTGAAGCCGGTCATGGCGAGCAGCAGCAACAGGGACGCCGTGCGTCCTACCCCTTTCGAGTAGCGTACGGTAAATAGTTCGGCCACCGACAGACGGTCGAAGCGCTTCCAGGCGCGCGCGACGGTTACCGTGTAGAACAGCAGCCCCACCAGGAACACCGCAGGAAGCGCCAACGCCATCGGACCGGCCCCATAGCCAGCGGCGGCGAACGCCAGCAGCGTACTGGTATTGAACTCGGTCATCACCAACGTCGCGACCAGCGGGAACAGCGCCAGGTCGCGCGAGGCCACCGTGAACTCGGCCGATGCCGACGCGGCGGCCGACAACGTCCGGCGCCATCCGGCGACGGCCAACAGCAAAATCAGCGCGACAAAGGCGAGTATATCGGACATGGGAGTGTCGATGAACGGATGGTCGGTGGTCGCCCGCAGGCGCCCGTTGGTGCGAGCCCTGTTGTGGCTCCCCCTCGTGATGATCGCCCCTCGCCCCGCATTGGGACAGGCATCGACCGCGATTCTCGAAGGGACGGTACGCAGCCAACCGGGCGCGCCGGTGGCCGGAGCGGAGGCCACGGGGCAAGGCGTTCGCGCCGTTACCGACGGGCAGGGGCGGTTCCGGCTCGAGGTCGTTGCCGGATCGCCGCTGCAGCTCACCGTGACGGCCCGTGGGTATGCCTCCGCGCGCCTGTCGGTGGGACCGCTGGTTGCGGGCAGCATACGATCGGTGTCGGTCGTGCTCACCTCGCTCGCCACCCTCGACGCCGTGTCGGTGGTCGCCCCGCGTGTGCGCCCGCTGCTGAATACCGCGAACGCCGTGACCGGTGGCTCGATCGAAGCGCGCGAACTCACCGCGCTGCCCACCGATGCCCGCGACCCGATTGCGCTGCTGTACAACATCCCCGGCATTGCGCAGGCCACGGGGTTCTTCGGTGACGCGCCGAGGCTGTCATTCAACGGCGGTAACTCGCTGTATTCGCAGAACCTGCTCGATGGACTCGACAACAACGAGGGGTTCTTGGGCGGCCCTCGCGTGGAGGTGCCGCTGGGCGCCATCGCGCGCATGGACGCCTTGGTGAACACGTACTCCACCCAGCTGGGTCGCAGCCCTGATGGCATCGTGGACATCACCACGGCGGCCGGCCGCGCCAGGCTGGCCGGTGACGCCTTCGTGTATCAGCGTCCCGGTCGCCCGCTCGATGCGCGCGTGCCGGGCACCTTTGGCGCCGAGCCGAATGCGCTCGCCCGCAAGCAGGAGGGCTTTCAGCGCGTGCAGGCCGGTGGCTCGTTGCGCGGCGCCTTCAATCCCGCGCGCACCTTCTTCGCCACGGCCGCCGAATACACGCGCGAGCAGGAAGATCGCATTGGCTCCACCGCGCAGGCGCAGTTTCTGGGCACCGAAACCCGACAGACATGGAAGGGGTATGGTCGCCTCGATCATGGCTGGTCCCCCACGCAGACCACCACGCTGCGACTGGCCGCGAGTGCGGTGGATCGCGAGGGCGACGGCAGCGGCGTGCTCACGCCGGAAGCCGACATCACCACGCGCCGCATCGGATCGCTGTCGGCGCTGATTCATCGCAGTGCGCTGCGCGATGGACGCGCGTCGAATACGGCCTCGGTGCAGTTCGGCACCTTCCGGTGGTACTTCCCGCCGGCCCGCAGCGATTTCTCGCGGCCGCAGGTCACGGTGCTGGCACCGAATCTCTCCACGCAGGCCATCGTGGGCTCCAGCAACTTCGTGTTCGACGAAACCGAACGGCAGTGGCAGCTGCGCAACGTGTTCGAGACGGCGGTCGGTGAGCGGCACACGGTGCGCATAGGCGGTGACATGATCGCCGGCGCGTTCCGGTTGGCGGCGGCCAGCACGAATCCCAATGGCTCGTACGTGGTGTTCAACGACGGCAACATCACGCCCAAGGCGGGGCGCGCGCTGTCGATCACCGACATTCCGGCCAACGCGCGCGTGCAGTCGTATACCATCGACGCCCGTCCGCAGCAGGTGAACCTCACGCAGGCGGTGTACAGCGCGTTCGTGGAGGACACGTGGCGCCCCACGGCGTCGCTCACGGTGGTGGGCGGCGTGCGTTGGGACTACGACGACCTCACGTCGCGCGGCGAAAGCGAGGCAGACCTCGACAACGTGCAGCCACGGCTGTCGTTCAACTGGGCGCGCACCGAGCGTGAGGTGATGCGCGGCGGTGTG
The DNA here is from genome assembly GCA_903900795.1 of uncultured Gemmatimonadota bacterium. Classification (GTDB taxonomy): domain Bacteria; phylum Gemmatimonadota; class Gemmatimonadetes; order Gemmatimonadales; family Gemmatimonadaceae; genus Gemmatimonas. The sequence goes on from CAIUOO010000107.1 coordinate 2,252, forward strand.
GGCCGCTATGCCGGCAAGCTGCCCTATGCGATCTACTCCGACGCCATTCAGCTCGGCGCCACCGGCAACGCGGTGCTCGCCTTCAGCGGGGCCAGTGCGCCGGCCTTCGGCGCCGGGCCGCTGCCCGCCAACATCCCCAATGCCGATGTGCAGGCGGTGCCGCGCGAAATCTTCCGCACCTTTGCTCTGGGGCTCGATCAGCCGATGAGCTGGCAGACCACACTGGGCTATCAGCGTCAGTTCGGACGCGCGTGGGCGCTCAGTGCTGACGTGGTATGGAGCGAAACGCGCAACCTGCCGTGGATGGCGGATCTCAATCCGATGTCGCGCCGGCTCACCGCCGCCGACTCGGTGCCGCGTGTCTGCGCGAGTGCGTTCTCTTGCCCGGGCGATGCGTCGCGCCCCAACAATCCCGCTACGTCGGGGTATCGCCGACTCTCCACGGCGCAGAGCGGCGGATCGGCGCGATACGTGGCGCTGTACGTGGCGGGGCGGCGCGCCCTCACCGACCGCTGGCAGCTCGACGCCAACTGGGAGTGGTCGCGCGCACAGAACAACACTGAGGACATCAACTTCTCGGCCACCCAAGGCAACTGCTTCGACACCAATCGCATCGATGCCGTGACCGGCGCCGCCTGCACCAGCGATGAATGGGCCGATGCCAACAACGACCGCCGTCATCGCGTGACGTTGCGCAGCGTGTACGAATCGCCGCGCGGGTTCACCGTGAGCATGATCGGCGATGCGCAAACGGGGGTGCCGCTGAACCGTTTGGCCGGCGCCGTGACAAGCAGCGGTATCGCGCGCTACGACCTGTTGGGCTCGGGCCCCATTCGCGGTAACGGTTTTATCGGCAACGCCGATCGGTTCTTCGGCGTGGCACGCAACGCCGAACGGCTGCCGGGCTTCGTGACCGTGGGCGCGAGTGCGTCGTACCGGCCGCGCGTGCCGGCGCTGCGTGGCATTGAGCTGCGGGCCGATGTGTTCAACCTGCTCAATTCACTGGCGTGGGGCGGATACGCGAACGGGATTGGCGGTGGTGGCAGTCGCACGCAGTTCGGGCGGCCGGGCGATGCGGTCTACCTGTTCTCGGCGGCCCCGCCGCGGCAGTTCCAGTTCTCGGCCCGCTATCTGTTCGGTGAGCGCGGCGCGCTGTGATCGACGAATCCTTTCGGCAGTGGCTGGCTCGCCGGTGGGGAGCGCCCGCCGTCGCGCTGCATCGCGCGGGGATTACAGCCAATCAGGTCACGGTGGTCGCGGCCGTGTTGGGTGTCACGGCGGCCGCACTGGTGGCCGTGAAGTTCACGCTGTTCGGCATCGCGCTCTGGCTCGTGAGCCGGCTGCTCGACGGCTACGATGGAATGATCGCGCGCTTGACGCCCGGGGACGCGTCGTTCGGCGGCTACCTCGATATCACGCTCGATATGCTCGCGTATTCAGCGATGGCCATCGGTTTCGCGGTCGCGATGCCCGCCGATATAGTCTTGTGGATGGTGGTGCTGGCGGGCTACGTGCTCGCCATTACGAGCACGCTGGCGCTGTCATCGCTCGCCGAGAAAGCCGATCGGCAGTTGGGCGGAGATCGATCGATTCAGTTCACCCGAGGTCTGGCCGAGGGCGGCGAAACCACCATCGTCTACGTGGTGATCGCGCTCGCTCCGTCGGTCAGTCGATACGTGCTGGTTGTCTGGATTGCGATGCTGGCGATCACCGTGGTCCAGCGCACCACGCTCGCGCGTCGGTTGCTGCGCTAGCCCGGTCACGGCGCGCCGTCGGCCTGCTCGCGGAAGTCATTGCTCTCGTGACCAGACGTGCGATTGATCGGGCTCGCGCTCGGCCGCGTGAACGGCGTGCCGGTGGCATCGGACGACGGCTGATGCGGCGTGTTGGAACGGGACTGCGGCTGACGATCGAATCGCATGAACATCGGTTGCTCCGGATACGACGAAGGCCCCTCCGTGGGAGGGGCCTTGGCAGTGCTGACCAGGTCGCCCATCCCGTGAGTACTCCGGGAGGGGCGGCGGTGGCGTCACATGGCGGCGACGACGAAGCCTTTCTCCCGGGTGCGTACCACTAGCACCGACGTAACGAGAAGCGTTACGTCGGCCGGAATAAGGCTGATAAGTCGCGAAACTGCCGTGCTGGGCGCGGTCATACTTTTCAGTATCGGACGAACCGGTGAAAACCGCAAGCTATTTCTTCTTGGTCGTCACCTTGATGACACCATTGGCACCGGCTTCGCCGTACAGGGCCTTGGCGGCCTCGCCCTTCATGACCTCGATGGATTCGATGGAATCGGGGCTGATGGAGTTCAACGATGACGATTCTACGGTCTTCCCGTCGACGATCAGGATGCCGGTGAACGGCTTCTTGGCGGATCCGGAGACCTCGACGACCCGGGCGGGTGCGCCGTTGAGGAGAGCGGCCGGTAGCGCGCCCTTCGTGCCGATCCGGATCTCCTGTGCCTTGCCGCCGCGCACATTCACCGTCGCGATCTTGTCGGCCGATAGCGCATTGGCTTCGGCACGCGTGACCTGCTTGCCGTCCACCAGGTAAATGACCTTGGTGGTGTCGAGTTTGGTCACCTGCGCGACGCGCGTCTCCACACCCTTCACGTCCATGTTCTGCAACTCGGCGGCCGTGGGCAGCTGTGATTCGCAGGCAGCAAGCAGCGCGACGGCGGCCAGCAGGCCGCTGCCGATACGACGGGAGCGAGGGAACTGCGATGGACGTGAGGTCATGGTGATCAGTCTCCGTTCGAGGTGTGATGCGTGGTAGGAAAAGGCAGGGCTGGTGAGCGCGAGCGGGGTACGGGCGACACCACCGTGCATGAACTGCGGCACGTGCGACGACAATGCGATCAGGAGCTGGCCGTATTGGCGCGGCGACGCGCCGGTGCTGAGCACTCGGCGATCGCAATCGAGTTCGATAGCCAAGCGCAAACGGGCGAGGGCGAACCAAGCGATCGGATTCCACGGCATGAGCGCGACGGCGACGCAGGCCGAGAGCAGGAGCAACGGATCTCCGGCGGCGATGTGCGACTGTTCGTGTGTGATCACGAGCCGCTGTTCGTGGGCGGAGCGCTCCAGCAGCCAGGCCGGAAGCACAATGCGCGGTGTACGCACGCCGATCACGGCGGGGCCGAGCGCTTCGGTCACGCTCACCGACACACCTGCGATGTCGTGCTGCACGGC
>CAIUOO010000108.1 GCA_903900795.1 uncultured Gemmatimonadota bacterium
ATACAGAATGTGGATGAAGAGCCAGGCGAGCCACGCGATGTTGCCCTCCAGCTTGAGCGATCCGATGGCGGCAACGGCGCGATGTCGGCCGATGGTGGCCAGATCGCCCTTGTTGAAGTAGCGGAACGGCGTGCGTGGCGTGCCGCGGAGATCGTGGAGAATGGCCTGCGCCGCATGCGCGCCCATCTGATTGGCAGCGGGCGCGACCGCAGGCACCGGCGTTCCGGCGGGGGTGAGCACGGACACGATGTCGCCGACCGCGAAGACACGCGGGTCGTTGGGCAGCGAGAGATCGGGGGCGACGACCACGCGCCCGGCGCGATCGACCGGGGCCCCGAGCTGTTTGCCGAGTGGCGAGGCCTGGTTGCCGGCACCCCAGAACACGGTGTGGGCGTCGATCCGTTCGCCCGATGCGACCGTCACACCGGCGTCGTCGACGCTCGTGACGGCAGTGTTGGTGAGCACCTCGACCCCGAGGTCGAACAGGTCGCGTTCGGCCCGCGCGCTGAGGGACTCGGGGAACTGCGGCAGCAGCCGCGGGCCCGCTTCCAGCAGCACGACGCGCGCGGACGACGGGTCTATGCGGCGGAAATCGCGCTTCATGGCCCGGCGCGTGATCTCGGGGATCATACCGGCCAGTTCCACGCCGGTGGGGCCGCCGCCCACGATCACGAAGGTCAGCAGGGCCTCGCGCTGCCCTTCGGCGCTGGCGCGCTCGGCTGCTTCGAAGCTGAGCAGGAAGCGGCGGCGCATCTCGAGCGCGTCTTCGATGCTCTTGAGCCCCGGGGCGTTCGTCTCCCACTCCGGGTTTCCGAAGTACGCGTGCCGCGCGCCGCTGGCCACGATGAGGTAGTCCCACGCGACCGTGCTGCTGCCACCGTCGAGGGTGAGCGTGTGCTGTGGGACATCGATGCGGTCCACGTCCGCCATGATCACCGTCGCGTTGGCCTGGTCGCGCAGCATCCAGCGAATCGGCACGGTGATGTCGGCGGGATTGAGCACCGCCGTGGCCACCTGGTACAGCAGGGGCTGGAACAGATGGTGATTCGTGCGGTCGATGAGCGTGATCCGCACATCGGCCTTGGCCAGCGTGCGCGCGGCCGTGAGTCCCGCAAAACCACCACCGATGATGACCACGTGCGGTCGAGGGTCGGTGGCGTGCATGCTGGTGACGCGCGTACTGGTGTTCGGTTCAGCCTTCACCGGAGATCCATTGATAGGGCGTGAGAGTCCGCGTCGCGATTACTTCGTCCAGAACACCAGACTGCCGCAGCCGCCAAGTCCCGGCTGGAACTGCGTCGGGACCTGTCCCGCCATGTACACCTCGATGCCGGCGATCTCGTTCGGTCGGATGAAACCGTCCAGATCGCCTGACGTGAGGCCGTTCATCCACTGACCGTTAATGTAAATCGCCGGCTCGCAGCGGTCCTCGAACACGCCACGCATCATGACTTTTTCTTCGGCGTCCATGGTGCGATCAAGGAACAGCCCGGGCACGGAACGGAAGATTTCCGACGTCACGAACGGTTGCCGTACGGCGATGTCGCGGGGGGTGAGGAATCGGCCGATACTCGAGCGGCGGCGCTCCTGAAAGCCTAACAGACTCAAGTCGACCGTGCGTGTCGCGCTGATCTTCATGGTGTCGAGCACCGACTTGAAGGTCGCGAGGGCGATACGCAGCGGGGCGACGCTATCGACGATGTCCACGACGCGGCGCTCGGGATAGTAGCCGACGGCCCGCACTTCGAGCAGGCGCGTTCCCGGCGGCGCGTCGCTGAGCGTCCACTCACCGCGGGCGTTGCTGCGGGTCTGCGGACCGTCGAGGATGCTGATCTGTGCGCCGACCAGCGGCCGGCCATCAGGGGTGGCCCGCACGCTGCCCGTGAGGCGACCATCGCCCACATGCACGCGTCGCACCTGGAGGGCTGTGGAGTCCTTCAGGGTGCTGTCGCGCGGTGGCGGGGCCGTGGCCACGACGCGGGCGGTACCGAGATACAGTTCGCGGCGCAGGAAGCCGCTGCTCGAGACCTCGACTTGAATGGTCGCCGTGCTATCCGCGCCGCGCGTCGCAAGGAGCGTCATCGATCCCGGACTTGGAACATGGCAGACTGCGAACCAGCCTGTTTCGCGCGTGGTGGCTAACCGTCTGGGCATACGCCGCGTCATGCCACCGGAGCCGAACGACAGCTCGAGCCACTCGGCGATCACGGTCACGCCCGACGCCGGCGCACGGTTGGTGGCATTGCGCACGAAGCCCATGACCACGGCCCCGGAATTCGGCGGCGTGGGCGCCCCGCACATCGCCGTACGCAATCGCGCGGCGGACGGGGTGGCCAGATCGGCGCGAACCGAACCGCCGCCGGCCACGGTGATCGCGCGCAGCAGCGGCTCGAGGCCGAGCGAATCGAGCACCGCGTGATAGAAGCCCAGCGTGAAGCGGCCGCTCGGCGCATCAATGAAGCGGAACGCGCCGAGCGAGTCCGACACGACCGTGCGTCCGTACGCGGCCCCCGTGTCGGCCGAGACGAGCTGGACGAGCGCGCCAACAAGTGGTCGACCGGCGATGCTGTCGTAGACCGTGCCACGCACCTCGGCGAGTGGAGCGAATGCCCGTGCCGATGCCGGTGTCGATGCCCGTGCCGATGCCCGTGCCGATGCCGGTGCGGCAAGCGCGGGCATCAGGAATACGCCGAGGAGCAGGAGGTGCATAGACCGCACGGGATCGTTGACTCAACGTTGGGGAGACGACAGAACGTTCGCGTGACCCGTCGGGAAGTGAAAGGGTCGGCGTCCGTCATGCCGCATGGTACGAGTACGACGGGCGTACCTTAGCGCAGCAGCTCGCGTGTGGCATCATGCGTGGGATGCGTGAGGACCTCGTTGGCCGGCCCCTGCTCGGCGACCGTGCCATGCGACAGCAC
>CAIUOO010000109.1 GCA_903900795.1 uncultured Gemmatimonadota bacterium
CCGGGCCACGACGCTGACGCGATGCAACAGCCTGCGCAGCCGTGCCGACAGTCGTAACCTTCCGTCCCAATCCTTCAGCCACTCCTGTCGCCACGTATGCGCGACGGACTCGACGGCACGATACCGAGACAACAAGTCCGGTTGGGTTGCGACGTCGAACGGATCCTCAACGTCGGCAAACTCGATCTCATCACGCCGGATGGCCTCCCGCCACGCGTGCTTGACAGGTGTGCCGTCACTCAGCTGTTCCATGCCAAACCCCCACGCGACACACTGGCGGTGTCCTGCGGCGTACACGTCGCGGTGGAAGTCGTCGACCAGCCGCTTCAAGCAGGGGATCTCGTCGATACTGATCCGGTTCTGGCATGCACGATACGCGTCAGGGTGATCGGGCATCATGCCGCTGAAGTGAAACAGCACCGTCGGATCACCGTCCACGTAGACGTCCGACGTGGAGGCCGCGCCGGTCGACCGGCATTCCCACGTGGCCTGGAGCAAGGTCCAGTGCCCCGCATTCAGGCCGGGATGCCGTAGGATGCACGTCTCGGGGAACAGCCCTGGGACCAGGCACAGCCATCGCTGATCGACGAACATGCCCGCGGACAGATCGACAATACAGTGCTTCCTCAGCATAGCCGCCCACCAGTTCGTGAAGGAACGGCCTGTGTCGGTGTCTCGCACCGCGAAGAATCCGGCGTTGAATGTGCCGCAGGCTGAGTACAAGGATTCGTACGGCTGCACGCTGTTGTCGGGCAACGGACGCAGCAGGTGCGGGGTGAGGACGATCGAATCCTTCTCAAGCGCCCGCCACACCGGCGTCAAGGGGCCGTACAACTTCATGTCACCATCGAGATACACGACCTGCTGATATCCCTTGTCGCGGATCAGGCGATCGACAACGTGCGGCTTGAGCGCACACACCAACTCGAAGGGCGTGTACTGAAACGCGTAGCGCGGCCATCGTTCAATGCCAAGTTCGTCGCCGTAGATGATGTCGGAGTTCGGAACGTCAGCCACTTCCCCCGCGGGCAGGCGGTCGACGATGACCACGAAGCGATCGGCTCCCGGCTCGTGGAGCTCACACTGGCGCATGAGCGCCCTGGCGTACGCCAAGTAGTTGCGCGTTACGATCGTCACGATGGCACGATGGCCCATTTCGTCACCCGTGCGGATGATGTGGCGCCGCCTGAAGCCGGATCCAGCCGTTCATACACCGTCGCTGCGACGCGATGAATGGCAAAACGCGTCTTGGCGATGTGAAGATAATTGCCATGGTGCCGGAAGAATTCGTTGACGGCCTTGGTCACGCCGGCACACTCGCTGTGCTCCGGAGCCCGGGTGTAGTCGTGCGAGAGCAACCACCCGCCGGGACGGACCAACGTCAGCGCCTTCTCGGAGAGCATCCTTTGCCCGAAGGCCACTGGTACGAAAGTGCTGCGGCACCCCGCGAGGAGGGAGATCTGAGGGCCATCGGGAGTCGCGGTAGCTCGGCATGCCTCGCTGAAATGCAACGAAGGATGCGAGACGGAGCCCGCGATTGGAGCGGTCGCCGACCTTCTGCACAATAGCACATCGTTTCTTGCCGACAAGAGATCCGAGCACGTGACACATCGACGGTGATTTGCTGCAATCGATCGCCAACCGATCGAACCGGGCGGCTCAGGAGGACACTGCCGAAGCAGGCCGATGGGAGGTCGCACGCGTGCGAATCAGACGGATGGCCGCCGCCAAGTCCGCCTCGTGCAGCAGCCGCCGCGACCGCCATGCCTCGGCGAATCGCCGCCTGACCACTGGTGCCCCGAAGCCGAGAGCGCATGGCTGCTCGTACAGGTACTCAAGTGACAGCGCGGCACTGCTGGTGCAAACGACCTGTGTTATCGCACGCATCGCGGAGCCGGGCGGGAAAAACCGCGCGAAGACCGACTCGAACGGCAGGTGGAACGTCCAGCGGTCGTCGAGCGTCACGACCTCGGCGAAATGCCGTCGGGCTTCTGTCGCCAGCCGATCGATCTTTTCGCGGCCGTCACGCGGATGCGGCTTAATCACCAACAGTGCCCCCGGGCCGCCGCCGACCCGCAGGACGATCTCTAGACAGCTCGCGATCTCTCCGTCGAGTGTCATTCGTCCGCTTTCAGAAAAGTTGCTCGTCAAGAGCACGACCACGCTCGACGCCTGCGCCAGTGCAGCGACCAGCGGATTGCAACCGTGGCTCGCCGCCCGCTCAATTTCGGCGCCGTACGCGGTAAAGAGGTCGCGAAAGTCAGCCGCTTCAAGCTGAATGAAATCATCACGGCGCTCGTCGAACAGGTTGGCGAGGAGGAGATAATGGCGGTCGAACGGCACTGGCTTCGTCAGGCACGCTTCGGTGTAGGGCGGCAACGGCCCCTGGGCGATGCCCCTCCAGCGACGGATGCGGTGACGAATGTTCCGCTGCAGCCGGCCGCCTACGCTGCGCATGCTCAGCAGAACGACCCCCCAGCCTTTTCGCGGCGCGACGGGGACCCTGTAGTAATCGTTCGAGAAGTTGAGCCCGATGCCATCGCCATAGCAGGCCCTGACCGCGTCGGGATACGCGCGGTACAGAAGCTGATTGATGACCAGCAGGTTCTGCCCGAGAAAGAGTCCGGCCGCGGTCCCCACACCGATGCACTGTCGCAGTCCGGCTGCGGCCTCTGACCAGCCATCGTTCAAGGCGCTGGTTGAGAGCTGCCGCAGGGTTTCCGCGGAGACGTAATGGATCGATTGCCACACCGCTCCCAGCTGAGCCAGCCTTCCGATGCAGTCGACGAACTCCTGTGCCCGCTCGTCGGGGCAAAGGAGGTCGTGGATGATGAGATGATTCGCTTGCGTCGACCCCGCCGCTCGATCCGCGGCCCGCATCGCCGCAATGGCCGACGTCAGTTGCGCGGTACCCTGGACGGCAACGATCCTCGACGTGGAGTGGTCAACGGACATCCTTGCTCAGCCCCAGTGCCTGGACAGCTTTGCGATAGATCCGCCTTGCGAGGTGCCGCGCGTGGCCTGCGGCCGTCCCAGCAACAGTGCCACGCCGAGGCTGGAGGATGTCCTGCCGCACGTAGCCTCGCATGAGTGACTTCTCGACATCCTCTGACGAAATCAGCCCCGTCGTGCGGGCATCCTCGAACATGCGAAACCAGACCTCCTCGTAACCATGCCCTGGGGACTTCCAGGGTTGCGTGCCGAGATTCGTGTAGTGGATCAGCCGAGTGCCCTCCTCGAGCCGATCGAACGAGTTCCACGCAGGATCCAGCGGGCCAATGCGGTAGGGCCGGTGCTGCAGGAACCGCGGGGTCATCTGGTGGAAATCCGTGTACGAGTAGAGCCCCGCATCGATCTCACGAAAGATCTCCTCCAGTGGAAACCGGCATTGGCTGCAGTCGAAGAGGACGTTGCTCATTCCCCACGCATTCGCGCCCGCGTATGCCTCCGCCTTGGCCAGCATCGCACACCCGCCCATGTCGGCATCGAACAGTTCGGCGATGTCCGCAAGGCAGACCATGTCGGAATCGAGGAAGATCGCGCGGCCCGCGTACCCGCAGATCTCGGGAATCAGCCAGCGGTAATTGCTGAACTCGGTGAAGTTGCGGTACTTGATCCACAACGGCAGGTTGGCCAGCACCGGCTTCTCGTCGTTGTGCTCGATCGCGTCGTGCGTGCCGTTGAAGACATAGAGATCGAGCGGGCGACTGGTGTGCGTTCGCAGCGAATGGACCAACGTCTTCCGTTCGAGCAGGCTGGCTTCACCCGATCCGATGAACACGCGTATGGTTGGCGATGTTGGCACGGTGGTCTTCCAGTGAGGACGCGAGTGGAGTCCGAAAAACCCGCAGGACTTGCTGCAGGGTTTCGACGGAATCAGCGACGCACGAGCAGGGCCTGCCCAGAGGAGAGCGGGATGAGCGATTGGCCGAGGGCCGCCGCGGCGTCATCGACGCCTTTCATGGCCCCGGGCCAGGCGAGGGAGCCATAGTCATCCAAAACAATCACGCCGCCTCTCTCGAGGCGGGGGAAGAAGTACTCGACGGCTCCCCGAATCGGATCATGGAGATCGAGATCGAGGTGGACGAAGGCATACGTTCGCTCCGGAAGCGTCGACAATACCTTAGGGATCCAACCTTGGTGGTATTCGATCGCGGGAAAATCCGATAGCGATTGTCTGACGGCGTCTTGCGGGCAGCAGAACGTCCCCGCCGGTGCGCCATACTGCTCGCCATGAAGCGCGGGATCGGGTCCACGCGGCACACGGTCCTCTGCCGTGGGCTGGCTCAAACCTTCGAATGAATCGACGATCATGAAGCCGGCCCCGTCGTGCGACGGTTTCAGGCGTTTGGCCTGCTCATTGAGCAGAAAGGACGACAGTCCTTTCCAACAGCCGCACTCCACCTGCCAACCAGGAATTCCGGCCACCCAGCGGTGAATTGACAGCAGGTTGTAAAAGCGACTCTCGCGCTTTGAGCACACGACCTGGCCTGATTCCGGCGTGCCGGTGATGGCAATCCCTCGCGCGTAACTGGCTTGAAACACCGGGTCCACCTGGAACAACAAGCTGGGCGAAGCATCGGCCAGGCCCAAGGCCCGCGACGCCTTGGCGTACGCGGCCACCGGGACCACTTGATAGCCAAAGCACCCTGCAGCGTGTTGGATGAGCCTCTTGACAGCGACACTCATGGCAGTGTGCTCGGGGACAAGGGAATGCCGAGAAAAGATGCTTGCCAGCGAGGCGTACTGTCGCTCTCTGTCCAGCCACGGGGAATCGAAGCGCGGCGGCCGCGTGCGCCCGACCCGTAAAGCAGGGCTCAACTATTCGGACTCGTGCTTCAGTGTGCCCGCATGCCACAAGCGCTCTGAAAAAGCGAGAATAACTTCGGCGAAAGGCGTCTCGCTAGTGCCCGCGGGATGAACGCGCTGAGCCGCAGCGGCTGCGTTCGCGAAAATCGCCAGCGCAATGCCAATCGCGATAGGCTGGGAACAGCGGCGGCCTGGTTCTGGCGGGCGTCTGGGACGATCCCGCCCGAGTCTTCGAGTGCGTGAACGTCTCGCGGTCTTCCGCTAGATCTAAGGCTGGTACGACCCGAATCGTTGTCGCTCCGCATATTCGCGATCCCGGCATTGGTGAGGGCCACGTGCCGGCCCGGTGATGAACACGACCGTGTCACGCACGGGATGCCTCCTCGCGTCGGAGCGCGATGCGATCCATCTGGTTTACGCGTACGTCACAGCCGGGAAGCGTCTCGAGAAACCCAGCGCCAAACGCCGTGGATGGTGTGTGATATCCCGCGGGTGGCGCAGCGGCGAGCACGCGACGCGCACTCTCAACCGCGGCGATCGCGGTCAGTCGGTACCCTTCGGGTGTCTCGGCGGTACCGTCGA
>CAIUOO010000110.1 GCA_903900795.1 uncultured Gemmatimonadota bacterium
ACTTCATGCACGTTCGGGCGACGGCCCTCGACGTGGGCGAGAAATCCGGGGGAGTGGTCCATACTTGAAGGTGACCTCCTCCCTTCCGCATATCCAGCGCCCGACCTACAATTTGCTTGCGCCACGCGGGACATCAGCGCCGGGCAGGATCGCGGCGACCGCGCGCATTCCGAAATACCCGCCTCCGTGAGCTGCCGTCATGAGAACGAAAGGACGCCTGTCGCTCATGCTGTGCCCGTTCCATCCGCCGAAGTCGATTGCGCGGCCGCCGCGCACTGAGGCCCGCGCATGACACTGCCGTTGGTGGAGGCCTGCTGCGACACGCTGCAGACCGCGCGCGCGGCACAGCACTACGGTGCCGGTCGCGTCGAGCTTTGCGGCGCGGGCGATGGTGGTACCACGCCCTCGCTCGGCGTGATCGCGCGCTGCCGGGATGCGCTCACGATCCCGCTGCATGTCATGATTCGTCCGCACACCCACCGCTTTGTGTACGACGAAGACGACATGGACGTGATGCGCCACGACATCATGTCCGCGAAGGCACTGGGGGTGAACGGTATCGTGCTTGGTCCACTGCACAGCGACTTCACGATCGACATGCGTCAGCTCGCCGAGTTCGTGGCACTGGCGCGCCCGATGAAGGTGACGTTCCATCGAGCTTTCGATCGTACGCCGGATGCGCTCGAAGCGCTGGAGCAACTGTTGCTGCTCGACGTGGACTATATCCTCACGTCTGGGCACGGCCGCACCGCGCTGGATGGTGCCTCGACGCTGCACGCGCTGCAGGCGCGCGCCGGCGATCAGCTAGTCGTGCTGGCGGGCGGGAACGTGCGGGCGGAGAACGTGACGCGCCTCCTCGAACAGAGCCACGTGCGTGAAGTGCATGCGCGCGGCACCGATCCTGCGATTGTTCGCGACGTCGTGAGGGCATTGGCCACCGAAAAACAGTAAGGGGTAGGGAGTAAGGGGTATCGAGTACTCCCTACCCCCTACTTCGTACCCCTTACTTCGCCGTCATCGTTGAGCGACGAATGAGCCTTAGGAGGCGAGCGCGCGCCGTCGTTCCTGCTCGACGAGCAGCCGACGGAGAATCTTGCCCGAGGGCGACTTCGGTATCGTGTCCACGAACTCGACCTGACGCACTTTCTTGTACGACGACACCCGTTCCGCGACGAAGGCCATGACCTCGTCGGCGGTGAGAGGCGCCCGCGCCACGACGAACGCCTTGGGGATCTCCCCCGCGTCCGGATCGGGCACGGGAATCACGGCCACGTCGGCCACGGCGGGATGCCCGAGCAGCAACGCTTCGAGTTCAGCCGGTGCGACCTGCATCCCCTTGTACTTGATCAATTCCTTGACACGATCGACGATCGTGTACCAGCCGAGTTCATCGACGACGGCAACGTCGCCGGTCTTGAACCAGCCGTCCTCGGTCATGCAGGCGGCCGTTGCGTCGGGCTTGTTGAAGTAACCTTTCATCAGCTGCGGACCGCGCATCCAGAGCTCGCCGCGCTCGCCCGGCGCACAGTCATCGCCGGTGGCGGGATCAACCAGCCGGCATTCGGTGTTCGGCGCCGACGGTCCCACCGAGTCGAGCACGACGCGGCTGTCATCCATGGGATGGAAGTGCGTGACCGGACTGGTTTCGGTGAGCCCGTACCCCTGCCGCACCGTGAGCCCGAGTCGGTCCTGGCAGGCCGACGCGAGCTCGGTGCCAAGCGGGGCCGCCCCGCTGAACAGATACTTGAGCTGCGACAGATCGTAGTTCGTGACAACCGGATGCTTTGCCAGCGCCACCAGGATCGGTGGCACGATGTTGGCCATGCGAATCTTGTGGTCCTGGAGTACCGTGAGCACCTGCACGAGGTCGAAGCGCGGCAGCGACACGATGCACGCACCCTGACGGAGGGCACCGCCCATCACCACGACCATGCCGTAGATGTGGAAGAACGGCAACACGCCGAGGACGCGGCTGGTGCTATCGATCACCTCGTTGACGGCCTGCATCTGTTGGAGATTGGCCACGAGGTTGCGATGCGTGAGCATCACCCCCTTCGGAATCCCCGACGTGCCGCTGGAGTATGGCAGCGCGGCGACATCGGTGGCGGGGTCGATCGCGACGACGGGCGGCGTGTTGCCATGCGCGAACAGCTCGCGATACGGTGTTGCCCCCTCCGCGTCACCAAACACAACGATTTCGCGCACGGTGCGGGCAAGCTGCGCCGCGGCCGCGCACTTCTCGAACAGTTCGGGGATGGTGACGATCAGCAGCGCTTGGCTATCGGCGAACTGCGCGCCGATCTCTTCCGCGGTCGCGATCGGGTTCACGGTGGAGCAGATCGCACCGATCGACACCACCGCGTAGAACACCACCGGAAAGTCCGGAAGGTTGGGACTGACGATCCCGACGACGTCTCCCTTCCGGATGCCGTGCGCGTGCAATCCAGCCGCGACATGCCGCACCGCATCATCGAGCTGCGCGTACGTGTAGCTCTTCCCCGAGACGCCGCAGATGATGGCGGGGTGATCGGGAAACTCCGACACGCGCCCAAGCACGAAGGGCACGAGCGGCATGTCGGGGATGTCGACGTCGGGATGCGGACTGCGGAGAATCTTGGCTTCACTCATGAACGGCTCCGGCAGGCGGGAGGGCGGAGAGGCGTACGGCGAAGCTACAGCTTCACGCTGCTACCACAAGCCAACCTTGCCCTTCACCGACTCGATGAGGGCCGCGGGGTCGTAGCCTACGCCCTGACGGAAGACCAGCTGCACCTTTCGGATGTCGCCGATATTGGCCGCCGGATTGCCATCGATGATGACGAGGTCGGCCAGCTTGCCCGCCACAATCGAGCCGGTGAGTGCACCGCGGCCCAGATAGGTTGCGCCGTTCAGCGTGCCGATACGAATCGCATCCAGTGGCGAAAATCCGGCTTCGACCAGCAACTCGAGCGCACGCTGATTCGAATAGCCGGCAATCACCCCACCGCCGCCGGTGGGGTCGGTGCCCACGATGAGCGTACCGCCCGCCTTGGCGAAGGCGCGCTCCATGGCCATCCCCTTGGGGAACGCCTTCGTGTACACCGACTGGGTATTGCGCTGCGTGCTCGCATAGCGCTGGGCGAACTGCTCGCGCAGGGGTTCGATGAGCACGTCGGTGCCGGGCGGCATCGGCCGACCTGGCGTAAAGGTCTCGAAGATCGTGAGCGTGCTGGTGACGGCGATTTTCTTGTCGATGAGATACCTGAACAGCGCCTGCACCTCGGCGCTTTCCGGATCAGCCTGCGCCAACATGCTCTGTGCAGCGCCACCGCGACCGCTGCACGTGTCGAGCTTCTTGCCGGGCACGAAGTCGTTCATGGCAAAAAAACCATGTTCGAGATCATCGATCCCGGCGTCGGCGGCTTCGCGGTACGTCACCGAGCAGAGATGGCCGGTGATCTTGAGCCCGCGCTTGTGCGCCGCATCGGCCGCGGCCTTGAGCTCGTCGCGCGTGATGTTCATGTACGCCTTGAACGACGTCGCCCCCTGATCGGCCCAGTACTCCACCAGCTTTCGCGCGTCGCTGGAGTCGCGCAGGATGGTCACCTGATTGAAGCCCATGCCGGGACCTTCGAGATAGGGCGCCGTGGCGTCGATCCATGGGCCCGGCTTCTCGCCGCGCGCGATGGCCTTTGCAATCAGCAGTTCGGCGAATCCGTTCATGTTGCCGCCGGTGCGCATGCTGGTCACACCGCCGGCCAGATACAGGCGCGAAAAACTCTCGGTAAGATTGCCGTAGGTACCGGCACCCACCGGGTAGTACAGATGCTCGTGGACCATCACGAGGCCGGGGATCACGCTCTTTCCGGCGAGATCCATGACCTGCGCACCGGCCGGCACCACGACGCTGGCCGCGGCACCGACCGCGGTGATCCGGCCGTCGCGCACGACAATCGTCTGTCCCTCACGCGCGGCCGCGCCGGTGCCGTCGATGACGCGCACGTTCGTGAGCGCCAGGACATTCGTATCGACCGTCACGTACGACCGTGTGGCCGGTCCGACCGGCGCACGCTGCGCCATCAGCGGCGAGGCGGCGACGGCGAGCACGGCGGCGGCGCATCGCAAGATGTTCAGTCTCATGCGTGAATCCCTCAACGTGGTGGCGGCACTGGCCTTGACGGACGCCAGGGCATCAGTGGGCAGATCGTGTTCGACGCTCACAGCGCTCCGCCGGCAAGTTGCGTCAGGGAGTCGCCCGTCACCCGGAAGACGGTCCATTCATCCTGCGGGCGCGCGCCGAGCTTCTCGTAGAACCCGATGGCGTCCACGTTCCAGTCGAGAACTGACCACTCGAGACGTCCGCAATCGCGTGAAACCGCCTGCTGCGCGAGATACTGCAGCAGCGCCTTGCCAATGCCTTTCCCTCGATACGCCGGACGCACGAACAGATCCTCAAGATAGATCCCGGGGCGCGCGAGGAACGTCGAGAAGTTGTGAAAGAACAAGGCGAAGCCCGCCGACGCGCCATCCCACTCGGCGAGCACCACTTCGGCGTACGGTCGTGCCCCGAAGAGCGCCGCAGCGAGCAGCGCATCAGTCGCGATGCATTCATGACGCAGCTTCTCATACTCCGCCAACCCCTCAATCAGCTCGCGGATAACGGGGACATCCGCCCGGGTGGCGGCTCGCAGTACCAGCGACATAAGGCGCGACTCCGTTAGTTCGAGGTGGTGGTCGGCAGCGCGAGGCGCGCCGAGATTCGCGCGATGCGCTGGCGATTGACGCCGAGGTCGCTGCGACCGATCCGTGAGGCCGAGCGGAAGCGATACACGTGCGCGACGGGATCGACGACGATGTCGACATCGTCGACAAAGCGGAACACGAAGCTCTTGCACTCGGCGTGCAGGTAGCCCTCGCGCTCCATCGTGATCGTCGTACGCGACTCAGCCAGCAGCGCAGCCTTGGCACGCGTCAGTGCTGCCGCGGGCGCGTCAGTAAACGGCACGGTGGGTACGCGCTGCGACGCGCGCGTGGCCTCGGTGGACACGCAGTTCGGCGAATCGGGACAGGGCGGCAACGGGGACTTGGCACCGACCGGTCGCGGCGAATGCCCGTACAGCGTAAGCACTGAGGCTATGAGGATGGTCCTGATCATCGTGCCACGAAGGTCCACTTCCGGGTCGAGCGCGTGAGGATCGCATCGTACTCGCGGGTCCGCACCCGCACTTCCGACAACACATCGATCGCGAGATGCGCCAACATCAACTCCGTGAGCAGGGGAATACGGACTTCACTGCTTTCGAGTGTGTACGTCGTGCCGCCCACCGGGATAGAGACGACGCGCATCTTCGGCGTGCTCGACGCGTGTCCCAGCTCGCGCATGCCGTCACTCGACATCTGAATCAGCGAATCGCCCCCGACCACGGCCCGCTCGGGACGGTTGGCCGATGGCACGAACCACACTTCGGTGAAATTCTTCTGCGCGAGCGTGACCGGAACGAACTGGCCGAGCCCATTGCCCGGCGCGGTGGCGGCCAGTCCACGCAGCAAGGCGCGCGCCGTCCCGCTGGCCAGCACGGTATCGACCGGATCACGCACCACCATACCACTGCGCGTCTCGGGCGTGGGGCCCGGATTGCGCAGCGCGAATTGTACCTTCACGCGCATGCCGGGGGGGCTGTCGATGAGCTCGCCGAAGATGCCGCGCCATTCGGCCTTCTGCTTGATGCAGGTGAGCGACCAGCCACGTTCCACGCCGCCGAGGGCGCCGGCGCGCAGCGCATTCACCGTGGCCTCGAGGCAGCGCAGATAGCCGAGCACATCCACCGCGCGCGACTCGCGTTCGGCAAACACGCCTTCGAAGGTCGTGGGCACCTTCGCGAACTCCGGCAGCTTCTGCGCGGGCGGACTGGGCGGCGCGGGGGCCTTCGGCTTCACGCCACCGGCCGCGCCTCCCGTTGTTTGCGCCGGCAGCACGGAGATCACGGCACAGGCGGCACTCAGCGCGAGTGCTTCACACCATCGGCGAGCAGCGGGGATCATGACGGCAGGCTGGAGAATCGGCATCGACCGAGTCGGCATCGACGGGGCAATCTAGCCACGTCCGCCGGTGATCGTTGTACCCCACCCGGGGTCGTGCCGCACGCCAGCCACTCCCGTACCTCTGCCGTGCCGGCGCGAGGTGGCCCGTCAGCGCTGTACACGCGTCTCGTGCGGAGCACCGGGCGCGATGAGGTACACGCCGTTGCGCTCTCCCAGTAATCCCACGGCCGCATCAATGAGCGGGTCACGCGCGCTGTCGTAGCTGGCTGGATCCCAGCGCATGGCCAGATGCGGGGCGACCCCGCGGCCTTCAATCGGCAGCTTGTCAGGACCGAACTCCAGCCAGCGCGGCACGGTGAAGCGCCACCCGTTGCCGAGGACAAAGGTGGCCGGATTCCCCGAGGCACCGCCCGTGGTGTCTCCGACCACCGTGACCTGTGGCAAGGTCCGCATGGCGGCCACAAAACTTTCCGTGGCGCTGAAGCCGCCACGCCCCGACAGGACCACGACCGGCCTGGTGAACTGCCAGCCCCCACGCGGACCGATCGTGCGCGCCAGCGGCATCTCGATGTTCCGCACGAGCGAGTCCATGCGGATCGCGACGTACGATGCCGTGAACGTGCGCGTGGTGAATCGACTGGCGAAGGCGAGCGCCGTCTGGTCGGTCCCGCCGGCATTGGTGCGCACGTCGATAATCAGGCCGGGGGCATCGCGCAGCCGCGCGAGGACGAGGTCGAGCGCGTCCTGAGTCACCGGCTCTTTCCACGAGCCGATGTACAGATATGCGTAGCCGCCAACGGTCCCTTCGCCAAAATCACGGTGATGGGCAACATAGCTCGCCTCGCGCATCGCGGACTCCCAACGCCCGCGCTCGAAGTTCGCGCGCACGGATGGCCGAAAGGTGGGCACCGCCTGCCCTCGCGGATCGACGAGCCAGACGTGCAAATCATGCAGTGGCGTGAGCATGTCGACGAGCACGGCGATCAACTCGTCCTGCGAGCGCGCGCCTAGCGCCCGCGTGCGATAGACGGCCCGCTGGGCGCGCCAGTCGACCTGTTTGTAGGCAAACGACGGGTAGACCTCATCAAATCGCGCCCAGAGCGTATCGAATTGCTCCACGAACGAGCGCGTCAGCGCCGACGCCACGTCCGCGCGCGTTGGCCGAGGCGAGGGGACAACACAGGCGACACTCGACGCCGCAGCGCCCAGCGCCAGCCACACTGTCCAGTGCCCTGCGCGTATCATCCACGGACGATGGGGTCCCGATGGCGCGAGGTCCAGAGCGCCGTCGCCATTCGTCCCTGAAATCGGAACGACCCACCGCCGCGCCCGACGGCGGCGCCCGGCTTACGCCCCCGCGAGCCCCTTCGCCACTTGACGCACCAGCACGGCCAGCTCCGGCGAGCTCTGGATCGACTGCAGGAAGAGCCGCTGAAAGGCATCCCCCTCGGCATCGGCCTTGAGCAACGCGAGCGACTGCTCGAAGAGCGTGGCGGCCTCGACGCTGCCAAGCGGCTGCTTCTTGTCTGAGGTGCGCTCGTCGATCATGAGCACCATCTGGCCCATCGGACGAAGCCAATCGAACCACGGATCGTTGATGACGAGTTGCAGGAAGGCGCTGTTGTTGGCGATCCGGCCGTGGTGTTTCTCGTACCGGTTGCGCTCGGCTTCCAGCAGCCCGCGGTGTACCCGCAGCAGGTCACTTCGCACGGTGTCAAGACGCCGCAGATCGGTCGCGGTCGCCACCGGCACTTCGATATGCGACAACGGCGCCTCAGGAGCGAACTCGGCATTCTGGTCGGTCATGCTCATCTCGGAAAGCGCCCGTGGGCGCAGGTGGAACGGTGTGGGCTGCCTGAAAGATACCGCGACCGGATCGCCGGTGGCTGCGCCCGCGGCCATACTTCCCCCATGCTCATCGATCTCGCACCTGCTCCGCCCCGCTCGGTCGCCGCCGCCCGCTGGCGGGCCGCACTCTTCGCGGCGCTGTGCGTCGTGTTGCCGTCATCCGTCGCGGCGCAGTCGCCGACGCCGTGGCGCACCGTCCGTCAGGACCATCTGTGGGTGGCGACGTTCATCGATCAGCCCGTTACGGCGCGATGGGCCTTCCTGGGCGACGTCCAATGGCGTCGCACCGACGCGGGTCGCACGCCGCAGCAGTTGCTCACCCGCGGGTCGCTCACGTATCGCGTCACCCCGGGATTCCGACTGGGCGCCGGCGTGAACGTGATAGCCACGGCCCCGTACGGCGAACTGCCCTCGGCGCGACCGCTGCGCGACCGCCAGCTCTTCTACATCGCGCAAGTCAACCAGAAGCTCGGTGGCACCGACGTGATGCACCGTTATCGGTTCGAGAACCGCTGGCTGGCCGACGTGCTCGAGGACGCCGCGGGCAAGGATTCCCTGAGCGACTCGCGCTTCGCGCAGCGGGCCCGGTACATGCTGCGGGGATCGCGCGCCCTGGGCAGCCTCACGCTCCGGAAGCAGCCGGTGATCGGCATTGTGCAGAATGAACTGTTCGTGGGGCTGTCGCGGGCCGATCGCGGCGTGGCCGTGGACCAGAACCGTTTCTCGTTCGGTGCGGGATTGCCCCTGTCGGTGACTAAACGGCTCGACGTGCTCTGGCTGCAACAGTGGATCCCCGTGTCCCGCGCCCGCGCCAGCGAGAACAACCGGACGCTCTGGATCGTGCTCAATCACACGGGGAAAGCGCGGTAGCCCTCGCCCACTGATGCGCGTCGTTCCAAGCATGCTGAACTGATCACGCAGAGAGCGCAGAGCACGCAGAGAAACGCAAAAATGCTTTTCACTCTGCGCCTCTGCGCTCTCTGCGTACTCCGCGTGATCGGTTCAACACGCTCAGTGCAAGCCGCCGACGCTAAAACGTCCAGTCGATCCCGATACTCGGCAGCACGCCGATGGACGTCTGGCGCTCGGGCGATCGCAACCGGGTATTCCACGCCACCGCGCTGACGTTCTGGCGCGCCGTGGCGTTTTGCACGTCAAGGTAGGTGATCAGCTGGGTCTTCCCGATCTGCCAGCGACGGTCGATGCGCGCGTCGAGGGAGAAGAATTGCGGGAGTCGTACGCCGGCGTTGTAGCGCGTGAAATCCAACGTCCCCTCACGCACACCACTGGCCACGAACGGCGTGGTCGGCAATCCGGTGGCCGTGCGCAGGCGCGTGGACAGCTCCCACTTCGCATTGGGGCGCCAGCCAACCAGCACGTTGGCCACAACCGGTGCATCGAAGGCGCCAGGGCGCTCCACGCCATCGACAGCCGCGAACCGCGTGCGGTTCGCGCTGATCGTGAGCAGGCCGTACAACGGCAGCTGCGAGAGCTTTTTCTGCAACAGCAGTTCGGCACCGACCACCGTGCCACGGCCAAGACTCGCCAGCGGCTCGAGCCCGAAGGGAATGTCATTCGTGGCGTCGTCAAAGCCCGACGGCTGCAGCACCGACTGCGGACGGAAGCGTCGCGCCGGATACTGCCGATAGCGCTTGCCGTAGACTTCGACCTGCAGCTTCACGTCGTCGCGCAGCGTGCGCGTGACGCCGGCAATCACCTGATCCGCAGCGAACGGCTGGAGTGTCACGTTGGACGCATCACCCACCAGCCAGATCAGCTGCGGCGGCTGCCAGTACCGCCCCATCGACACCGAGGCCGTGGTGCTCGCGTCATGCTGCCAGACGGCACTCAGTCGCGGCGCGGTGCGCACGGCGTTGTTCAGATAACCATACCAATCGCCACGCACCCCCAGCGTGACACGCAGCCGCTCACCGAGGCGCGACGTGGCCTGCGTGTACAGCGCGCCGCGCGTGGCGGTGAATGACGTGTCGCGCCGTAGCGGCCGCTCCACGAACGCCGCATCGCGACGGAACGCACCCGGTACCGTGAGATCGTAGCGCAGGTCGGAACCGTACTTGGCGATCACGCCGGTTTCGAGCTCGACCCGCGGCGCGAGTTGCCACTGCAGGTCGGTGCGCAGCGATTGCTCGCCCTCGGTGGTGTTCGCCGCAAACACCACGGCGGGCGGACGGCCCGGGCCACCGGAGTCGTTCTGCGTGGTGGTGTAGCGCGTAAAGGTGCGCCCCAGCGTGGTGGTGAGCAGCCCCTTCGACAACGTGCGCTGCCAGATCAGCCCCGAGAAATACTGATCCTGCTGCGGTGCCACCACGCGCGAGTTCTCGAAGCGATTCTCGTCGGTGTCGTTATTGAACGTGACCGTGCCCTGCGCGCCGATGAGCACCGCCGACAGCTGGTCACGCGACGTCGGACGCCAGACGGCCTTTCCGGTGAGGTCGCGGTAGCTCGGAATGAAGCTGAAGCCGGCGGCCTTGAAAATGAAATCGAGATAGCTGCGACGCACACCAAACAGGAACGACCCCCGTTCACCCAACGGCCCTTCCACGTAGGCGCCGCCGCCGGTGGCCGAAATGTTCACCGAGCCACTGACGCGTTCGCGCGAGCCTTCGCGTAAGCGGATCGCGGTCACGCTCGCCGTACGATCGCCGTAGCGCACGCCGAAGCCGCCGGCCGAGAGTGCGGCGTCTTCCACGAAGGCCACGTTGATCAGCGAGAGCGGACCACCGGTGGAGCCCTGTGTGCCGAAGTGATTGATGTTGGGCACTTCGATGCCGTCGACCGTGAACAGATTCTCGAAGGGCGCCCCGCCGCGGACTACGAGGTCGTTGCGCCCCGCGCTCGTGACACCGACACCGGGCAGCACGCTCACGGCGCGCACCACGTCTTCCTGCACGCCAGGCGCGCGCCGCACTTCTTCGGCGCCGAAGCGCTGCGTGGAGACCGGGAACGATGCCGGTGGCAACGGCGGGAAATACGTCGGTGCCACCGTTATGGAGGCCAGCTCGGCCGCCACCGGCGTCAGCTCCACCAGCACCTCGGTGCTGCGCGCCGTACTCACCACGATGTCGCTGCGCACCACCGGCGCAAAGCCAAGCCGGCGCAGTTCGAGACGCGTGACGCCAACGGGGACGTCGCGGAGCACGAAACGACCCACCGAATCGGACTGGGTCGCGAGCCCACGACCCGAATCGCTCGACGGCAGGCGGATGACGACGCCAGCGATGGCCTCGCGCGTGGAGGCGTTGACCACACGGCCGAGGATCGTTCCCGTCGACTGCGCGGCAAGCGCGGTCGGTGCGGCAACACCAAGAGCGAGGAGGACGCGCAGGAGGTGCTGCGCTCGGAAAGCGACGATGAACAGTGTGCGCATGATGATAAAGTACCATGCCACCGGAATTGATCCCACCGAGGCCCTCCCACCGTAACGCGAACGGTACGATCATTCCCCCGAAGGCTGTGCCGACACCACCCTCAGGAGCCCTCCGGAATGTCGTTTGCTGATCGTCGCACTGTGCGGCGCCTCTTGCTCGCTGCGGTGCCATCCGCGTTGGCGCTCTCGTTCACGGGGCCGACCGTCGCGGCGCAGGCGGCCGCTCAACTGCCGCACGTCAGCGTGATGCTCAGCGGGGCGGTCGATACCCGCACGGCGTCGCACAACGAGCCAGTCAATGGCGCGTTCCGCACCCTGGCTGTGCAGGTGTCCCGTCCGCTGTTCACGGTGCGCGGCGTGCACGTGGCGTGGCTGGGCGAGGTCATGCCGGCGATGCTGGTCACCGCCGGCGCGCCGCCCCATCGTGTGCCGACGCCGGCCACGGACCCCGCCGAAGCAAATGACCCGCTCCGACTGGCGCGTTATCAGGTGCGAGAGGCCTTTGGCGTGGGCTTCGCGCCACTCGGGGCCGAAGCCGCCGTGTCGCTTGGCGCGAATACGCACGTGTTAGTCAACGTCACGTCCGGCGTGGCCTGGTTCTCGCGCGTCGTGCCGTACGGCAAGGCCACGCAAGCCAATTTCACCGTAGCGCCGGGACTGTTCCTGGAGCGGCGCCTCGGCGGCCGACTGGCGCTGGCCGTTGGGTATCAGCTGCACCATCTGTCGAACGCCAGCATGGGCAGCGCCAATCCCGGCATGAACTCGCACATTTTCTCGCTGCGCGTATCGAAGCTGCGATAGCACCACGGGGCCCGGAGATCACTCCCCGGGCCCCGTCGTGTCTTTTCCTTTGCCACGCGACGTGCGCTTACGGAACGATCACCCGGGGCTTCGCGGGCTTCGTGCCATTCAGCCGCGGACGCGGGCCGTTCCCGACTTCCACCACGAGCTCCTTGATGTAGTTCGCGATTTTGGCGTAGTGCGGATAGTCGATGAACTCCGGCTCGTCGCTGCGCTGGTGGTAGTCGCCGTGCAAGCCGGTAAAGAAGAACGCGATCGGCACACCCTGTTGCGCGTAATTGAAGTGATCGCTGCGCCCGTAGATGTTGTTGTAGCCGCTCCACGCGATCGGCTCGTCAAACTTGTAGTCCAACGCGAGCGGCTTCGTCTGCTTCTTGTTCACCGACTGCACCGTCTCGCCCAAGTCCTTCGAGTCGAAAAACGAGCCGACCACGCCCACATAATCCGGCCCACCACCGGGCAGGTCATCGGCGCGACCGCGACCGATCATGTCCACGTTGAGCTGTGCCACCACCGAGTCGATGGGCACCGTGGGATTGCGGGTAAAGAACGCCGATCCCACCAAGCCGCCTTCCTCGCCCGTGTGCCAGATGAACAGGGTGGAGCGCTTGGGCTTCACCGGCATGGCCATCATGGCTTCGGCGATCTCCAGCACCCCCATCGATCCCGAGCCGTCGTCGTCGGCACCGTTGTTGATGGAGTCGAGACGCGCCTTGGGATGCACCTTGCGGATGCTGTCCATGTTCACACGAATCGTGGTCAGAATCTCGGGGCCAAGTCCCTGCATGTTGTTGGCGAGCAGGAGCCTGTTTTTCTGGATATTGAACGCACGGATCGAGTCCTTGTCGACCGGCACGGTGATGCCCACGTGATCGTTGTGAGCGCCGATGGCGACGTACTGGTACTTCAGCACCGGATCACTGCCCGGCACCACCGCCACGACGTTGCGCGCCCAATCGGTGGGCGTTTCCACGAAGTCGAGCGACGCCGTGACGGTACCACCCTTGAGGCCGGCCGACAGGCCATCGATGTTCGTTCGCTTGAACAGCTGCGCGGCGGCATCGCGCGTAAGCCGGATCGTGGCTTGCGGCTGCAGCGCGGCGATCTGCGTCTTCAGCAGCGCGATGGAATCGACGGGCCCACGCGCGGCGGCGGCGGGGGCGCCGCGTCCCGGTGCGCTCGACGTGGCCACGATGGGCTCGTTGAGCGCAACGCGCTGCGCCGGCGTCAAGGCGTCGAGGTCGATCGTGGCGATGGCCACGGCGTCGTCGAAGCGCGAGCGGGCCGGCGCGGCGGCGCCGCGCACGGCAAAGGCCTGTCCCTGTCCGCCACGGGCGCCATTCGGATTGGGGAGCAACACCACGAACTTGCCGGCGGCATCGGCGGCCGAGATCTGGGTGGTGGAGTCGCCCTGCGTGCCGCCGAACACCACCTCGGCCCCGGTGATGGGACGTGGGGCGCGCTGCCCCGGCACGGCCACGAAGCCGCTGTTCCACGCGATCGGATTCCCGTCGACCGTAAGCCGGGAATGGTCGGTGAATTTTCGCAGGTGATAGGGCAACGTCTGGAAATACGTGCCGTTATCGCCCGCCGGCAGCAGCCCGAGGCGCTTCACCTCAGCGGCGATCATGTCGGTGCCCTTCTTGTTGCCGACCCGGCCCACCTGACGGCCGAGCATGGAGTCATCGGCAAACTGGTAGAGCCGGATCTGCAGATCGCGCACGTCGATGGCCGCCTTGGTGGGCGCCGGCTTGAGCGTGGTGGGATTGCCGTACTGGTTGGTTTTGGCGGCACCCTGCGCGGACACCAGCGCGGGAAGGGTGACCAAGCCACCGACGGACGCGGCGACGGACGCGGCGACGGACGCGGCGAGGGAGAAGCGGGCGAACCCGAAGGATCGCATGGTTGCTCCAGGGGAGAGATATGGGAGGGCGGGACGATCTGAAGAATACGTAAGACGGACACGCCGTGTTCAACCGATCGCCCCGGGAGAAGCGGGGGGGCCGACGACGGGCCATATTGGGCGTCGACCCCTTCCCGGACATGCACATGCGGCCGATGGTCCCGATTCTCTTGCTTGCGGCAGGCACTCAGCTGAGTGCGCAGGCGCCGATCCCGCCCACCACATACGCGCTGCTGCGGGCCGAACACCTGCGCGGTACGGAAATGCGCAGCATCGATGCGGCGTTGCTGAGCGGCGATACGGTACGACAGCGCCTCGCCGTGCGAGCGATCGGCCGCTTCGAACAGCTCCCGCTCGAAGCGAAGCTCGTGCCGCTGCTGACCGCGCGCGCGGTGTCGGTGCGACGAGAGGCGGTGAACGCACTGGGGCAGATCCGCTCGCGATATAACTTTGCGGCGTTGCTCGGCAGCGAGCGGGACGCGTCGGTGCGCGCGGTGATCTACGAAACCATAGGACGCGTACCGAAGGAGCTCGGGGTGGCCCCCGACGCCGTGGCGGCGACGCATGCCGCCACCGCGCAGCAACTCGCCGACGGGTTACGTGAGCCGGACGCCGTGGTGCGAGCCGGTGCCGCCCGCGGCCTCGAAGCGCTGTTCCGGCGCACGGCACGCGCACACGCGCCCAGCCCCGCGGTGCTCGGCGTGATCCGTGACGTGGTCCGCACCGACCCCACGCCGGACACGCGACAGCTGCTACTGCTGGCGCTCACAGCGGCCAACGATCGGGATGCCGCCACGGTGACGGTGGCGCTGCGTGACACGAGCCCGGAGGTGCGCCGCGTGGCCGTCGCGCTGGGGCGCGTGTGGATCGAGGACGCGGCCCCGATGGTGCGGTGGCAGGCACTGCGTGTGGCGGGAACCTGTGCGCGCGCGGCCGCCCACGTGCGAGACAGCAGCGAACATGTCGCGCTGCTGGCGATCGACCTGCTCGGTGAGCAGAAGTGCACCGACGCCGAGGCGCTGGCTGCACTTGACCGTGAAAGCAGCGCCAGCGCCGCGTGGCGTCACCAGGCGCATGCCGCGGTGTCGTTGGCCAAGGTAGCGCCGGGTCGCGCCACCGCGGTGGTGTCTCGACTCGCCACGTCGAGCACGTGGCAGGCACGCGTGTACGCCGCCGATGCCGCCAAGCTCCTGAAGGACAGTGCGACACTGCGCACGCTGGTGCTCGACCGGGAACCGAACGTCGTGATCGCCGCCATGTCCACGCCGGAGCAGGCGTTGCGTGCGCTCTCCAGCAATCACGCCGGATTGGTGCTGGCGGCAGCCACGCAGTTGAAGGGCTACGTCGGCTTGCAGGGCCAGCTCCTCGCGGCCTTCGATCGCTTCACCGCGATGCAGCGGGCCACGATGCGCGATCCGCGCGTAGCGCTGCTGGAGCGCATTGCCGACGTGGCCGATGCCACGACGGTGACATGGCTGCGTGAGCGGTTGCGCGACGTGGATCCGGTGATCGCTGGCAACGCGGCGCGGGCGCTGTCGAAGCTCACGCCCGAGCCGGTCAAGGCAATCACGCAGCAGTACGCACCGCCCGCGTTCCCGAGCCCCGACCAGCTACGCGGGCTCGACGGTGCGACCGCCACGATGCGACTGCGCGGCACCGGCGATGTGGAATTCGTGCTGCGCTTCGATGAGGCGCCGATGGCGGTCCACACCTTCGTGTCACTGGCCAGCGCGGGAAAGTTCAACGGCCTCACGTTTCATCGCATCGTGCCCAACTTCGTGATTCAGGGTGGCAGCCCGGGCGCCGATGAAGTGGACCCGATCACCGATGCGTTCATGCGCGATGAAGTCGGGCTGGCCCGCAACGCGCGGGGCAGCTTCGGCATCAGTACGCGTGGCCGCGATACCGGCGACGGGCAGATCTACGTGAATCTCGTGAACAACTTCCGACTCGACCACGATTACACCGTGTTCGCCGACGTCACACGTGGCCTCGACCTGATCGATCGTGTGCAGGAAGGCGACGTGATCGAGTCGATCGTTGTGCGCCGCTCCACCACTTCCACTCCTCGCCGCCCGTGATCATTCCGTCGCTTCTCTCGCCGTTGCTGCTTGCGGCTACGCTGGCCACCGCGCAGTCTGCTGTCCAGCCGGATAGTACGGGGCTCCGCGGCGCGCGTCAGCCGGCCGTGTCCTCCACGGGTGCGCTCGTGTTCGCGCACGACGGCCAGTTGTATCTGCAGCGTGCGCCCGGCGGTGTGGTGGTGCGTATCACCAGTGGATCGGCGTGGTATCGGGATCCCGCCTGGACCGCCGACGGCAGCGCCATCGTGTACGCGTCGGATTCGACCGGCAACTACGATCTCTGGCGTCTGCCCGTGGGCACGAGCGGCACCGCCGTTCGACTGACCACCAGTGCGGCGCATGAGATGGCGCCGAGTGTCGGCCCCGACGGTCGGATCGCGTTCGTGCGGGGCAGCGGTGGCGCCACGCGGGTGTGGCTGCGTGATGCCGACGGCACCGAGAAGCGGCTTTCGAGTACCGAGCAGACGGAGCGCGCACCGAAGCTCTCACCCGACGGCACGCGCATCGCCTTTATCGTGATGAACGAGGCGGGCCGCCGCGTGGTCGTGCGCCCGGTGGCGAATGGCACGCAGACCACGGCGAGCAGCGATGCCACGGTGGAGGCGCTCGACTGGTCGCCCGATGGGCGACTCGCGATCTCGATGCGCAGCGGCGTGTATGCCGTGGCACCCGATGGCGCGTACAGCAATCTCGTGTCGAAGACGCACGGCGATGTGGACTGGTCGCCCGACGGTCAGCTCATCACGATCGCCGAGTATGCAGAGGTGGTGGTGAGCTACAACGGCGATCCTGATCGTGGACTCGACCGCAGCGCCACCGAGCGGTTTGCCGGTGCGACGTCGCCGGTGAGCGGTGGCATGATGGTGCGGGTTCCGGCACCGGCGGCGCCGGATGCCGGTCGTGTGGCCGCGGTGACGTCGGTGCCCGATAGCCGCGCCGAACGCAACGCGGCCGCGTTCGACCGACTGTGGGAGCGACTGGCGCGCACGTATTTCAGCGGCGCCGATGCCACGTCACGTCGCACGCAGTGGGATAGGGTGCGCACGTCGCACCGCCCGCGCGCGATCGCGGCGACCAACGACAGCGTGCTGCAGCAAGTGCTGTACGACGCACAGCAGGCGCGCCCTGCCCTGCGGGCCGATGCGACCGGACGCGCGGCGGTGTCGAGCGCGCATCCGGTGGCCACCGAAGCCGGACTCGAAGTCATGCGTCGCGGCGGCAACGTGATCGATGCCGCCGTGGCGGTGAGCTTTGCCCTCGGCGTGGTCGAACCCGATGCCAGCGGCATCGCCGGTTACGGAGAAATGGTGATCGCGCTCAAGGGGCGCGCCACGCCCACCGTGATCGAGTTCATGAGCCGCGTACCAGAAGAAGGCGGCCTCACGAATACGTCGCTGCTGGTGAATGGTCGGTATCCGAGCGACGGACCGGTGCTGGTAAACGTGCCGGGCACCGTGGCCGGCATGTACACGGCGTGGCAGAAGTACGGCAGCAAGACGGTACCGTGGGCTGACTTGCTGGCCCCCGCCATTCGTGCGGCGCGCAACGGCTACGAAGTGAGCCAGGGACTCGCCACCACCCTCGCCACCGAGCGCGAGCACTTCGCCAAGTACGAAGGCAGCCGCGCGCTGTTCTTCCGCAACGGACAGCCGCTCGTGGCCGGTGACACGCTCAAGAATCCCGACTTGGCGTGGGTGCTCGAGCAGATCGCCGCCAAGGGTGCCGACGGCTTCTACAAGGGCGAGGTCGCCACCAAGTGGGTGACCGATTTGCGCGCCAAAGGCAACGCCATGAAGCTGTCGGATCTCGCGCGCTACTTCGCGCCCGAGCGCGAGTCGATCAGCGGCACCTATCGTAACTACACGATCTACTCGAGCGCACCGCCGGTGAGTGGCGGCGCCGAGTTGGTGGCGCGACTCAACCTGCTGGAGCAGTCGCCTGCCCCCTCGCTGAGGGCTAAACGTTACACCGACGACGCGGCGTCGCTGCACGCCGCGCTCTCGGCGTGGTTCCTCGTGCCGTCGTCGCGCAATCGCATTGCTGATCCCGCCATGTGGCCGATCGATGTGGCACCGATCGTGAACAAGGACACGGCGCGGCTGCGCTGGCGCTGTTTCGATGCCAACAAGGCGCTCACGCCGGCGTCGGTGCGCGGTGACACGCTGCCATGCTTGCCAAAGGCGACGCCCGGGGTCGTACCGGCCAAGCCGGCCAACTTGCCACTCGACGTCGCCGCCGCCGAATCACCCTGCGGCGACGAACACGCCACCGAGATGACCGTCTGCCACGCGGCCGGCACGACGTCGTTTGCCGTGGCCGACAACGAAGGCAATGCGGTGTCGGTCACGCAAACACTCGGCACGTGGGGCGGCAACTTCTACGTGACGCCGGGGCTCGGCTTCCTGAGCAACGACAAGCTCACCAGCTATGGCACCGACGCCACGCAATACGGTTCGCGGTTGCCGTTCGCACGACATGGAAGCACGCTGGCGCCCACGCTCGCGTACAAGAACGGCAAGCCGTTCGTCGCGGTGGGTGCGGCCGGCAACGCGTGGATCACGTCGGCGGTGTATCAGACCCTGCTCGGTGTGCTCGACTACAACCTGGGTCCGCAGGCAGCACTCGAGTTGCCGCGCTATCTGCCCGGCGGTGGCGGCGGTGCTCCAGGTGCGGCCTCTGGAACACCCTCGCCGTACACGTTGCAACTCGAAGACGGCTTCTCACCCACGGTGATCGCCCGCCTGCGTGCCTTGGGCTACGACATCAACTTCGTGTCGCTGCCCGGGGAATTGCGTGAAGGTTACGGCGCGGCCGTGCGCATGGATGGCAAGGTGGTCACCGCCGGCGCCGATCCACGGCGGACCGGCGCGGCGGGCGCCATCACGGGACCCAAGAAGTAACCAACACCGCTACTGCTTCATGCTCGGCGCCTTCTCCTTGTTCCAGACGAACCGCTTGAGGAATACGCCCATGCGGTCGAAGGTGTCGATCCAGTTCCGGTGTAGCATCGACTCGTGCAGGTCATCGGGCACCACGATCAGCTCGTGATATACATCGCGGACCCGCAGCAACTGCACGAGTCCGACGGTCTGCGCGAAGTCCACGTTACGGTCGTCGTCACCGTGCACCAGAAACACCGGTGACTTCCAGCTATCGATGGCCCCAACCGCGCTCGACCTGAACGCGAGATTGGCCGTGTCGATCACGTTGCCGTACAGGTGCACGCCGGCAAGATCGGCGCCCGCCACGAAGATGTCGGAGTTGCGCGCCAGCGCCTGCGACGTAAGCAGACCACCGTACGAGAGTCCCCAGATGCCCACGCGCGCGGGATCGACATCAGCGCGCCCCTGGAGATACTTCGCACCGGCGACCACATCCTGATACTCGGAGTTGCCGCGTCCCTGCGTATTCGGCGCGTTCGTGAAGCTCTTGCCGTAGCCCACGCCACTGCGATAGTTGATGGACAGTACCACGTAGCCCTGGTCGGCCAGCCATTGGTTCACGGCGTACGCCCAGTGATAGAACTGCATGTAGTGGTAGCCGGGCATCATCTGCCGACGCGGGCCACCATGCACAAAGATCAACGCGGGGCGCTTCTCACCGGGCTTCATGTCTTTCGGCATGAACAGCGTGTTGCTGATCTCGAGCCCATCGGCCGCCTTCGTTTTCACGATTTCCGGCACCACGTGTGCGGCGGTCGGGAAGCTCGCGGCCAGTGTGGGGAACACGCGTTTGGGCGCCCCACCGGCCGACGGGACGATCGCAATCGACGCCGGTGTCCTCGCGTCGAACGAGATCACGGCCAGCGACGTGCCACTGGCCAGCGGCTGCGGATACGTCTCGATACCCTCACCGCTCGAGATACGACGCGGCGCGCCGCCCGATGTGGGCACGGCCCAGATGTGCCGGCGTTCGATATCGGTGGCATTGGTGCAGTAGTACAGCGTGCTGCCGCCGTCCTTCGATAACGCCACCGAGGTGGCGTCCTCGATCATGCCGTCGGTGGTGGTGAGCAGCCTGGGATCACCACCCGTTACGGGAACGCTGTACCAACGGTCCCACTCGTCCTTCGGCACATTGACCGGGAAGACCACACTGCGACCGGCCCACTTCATGTTGTTCAGGGATGTGAACACGCTGTCGCGCGGCGCATTGCGCCACACGCGCTTCGCTTCTCCGGTGGTCACGTCGGCGATCATCAGTTCGAGCGTGTGCCCCGCGGCAAAGGTGGCCGTGTAAAAGCCGGGTGAGCGGCGAAGTCCGGTGCGCGCCGTGTCCTGGCTACTCTCGGTCGCCGCACGCGCCGCGCCGCCTCCGCCACCCGCTCCAGCGGCGCACCCGCCCGATGGATTGCCAACCAGCGGGGCGGCATTCTGATTCGACGCCGGGCCCGCCGGATTGCCGATCCCACCCATGCCGCGTTGCTGCTGATTGCCGAACGGCGTGCCCGGCCGGCGATAAAACGCCAAGCGCTTGCTGTCGGGCGACCACGTCGGACCACCGTCGCAATCCACACTCGGCGCGATGTAGGCCACCGTGCGCGTGGCCACGTCATATACGGCAACGAATGCGTGATTCTCGCGGTCGCTCACGAACGCGATACGCTTGCCATCGGGGGACCACTTGGGCGCGCCATTGCGTCCCCACGCCTGAATGAACGGTACGCCACCGGTATCCATGGCGGTGACGGTTGCACCGCGCATGACGCGCGCGCGGTAGATCTGCCCGTCGCGCGTAAACAGCACCGTACGGCCATCTGGAGACAGCTCAGGCGCCCCACCCTGCGCTACCCGCCACGCCGGTCCACCGGTGGATCGCACCGCCCAAATGGCCCGTTCGGCACCATTCGGATCGTGCGACGGATTCGCGACCCAACCGTATCGATTGGGCGCGGAACCGCGCACGAACACGATGATGCTGCCGTCGTCGGACAGTTCGACATCCGAGAGATCGGTGCCGTCGTCCTTGAGGAAGCTGGTGACGCGCACGGCACGGAAATCGGGCGCCGCCGCGGTATACACGTTGCGGAGGCCGCGCTCGTACACCATCCACGCAATGCGGTCCGCTTTCTTGGCCGACACCAGTGTGAGCGGCGAGGCTGGCGACATGAACTGCTCGATGGTCGCTTTGCCGGTGCCCTGCGCACCGGCCAGCACCGGCCACGCGAGCGCCGGACTCGCCAGGGCACCGAGAGTGAGCGCACAGCGAAGTGTGCGAGTCTGCGAACGCGCGAAGGTCATAGACAGGAGGGTAGAAGGTCTCCCCGAAACTACGTCCCGCCGTTGCGCCTCGCTGACGTCCGTCCCACCGAGATCACGAGGCTCTGCTCCGCTTGCTGCACGCGCGGTACCACCTGGACACGCACCCGCAGGGTGACGCGTCCGCTGTCGGACGCGATGAACGACGCCTCGGGAATTGCTTCGCGTGCCGCGGGCGGTGTTGCGGCGGGAGGCGCTTCGTCGAACGACAGCTGCACGGTGCCCTCGCCCTGCAACGCCCGCGCGCTGATCCGGTCACCGGGACGCACCGGAACGCGCAGTTTCTGGTCGACGCGGGCCAGCACCGGCAATAGAATCGTCGCCTGCGGGCAGGCATTGCTGAGCAGCAATGGTTGGTCGGGAAAATCCCGAACGAGCGGCATCGCCACCGCACGCGCCGAGTCGGCAGGTGGCAGCGCACTCAGATCCCTTTGGATCGCGCTGATGCCGAGCCGCAGGGATTGCATGGCGCTGTCGAGCATGTACGGATTCGGCGTCACCGCCGCTTCGATCAGCGAATCCGCGGCACCAGCCGGTATTGGGCGGGCGGGGTTGGAGGTGATCGGCCAACGCACGCTGACCCGGCGTGACCCGTCACGCGAGAGCCCCTCGAAGCGGTAGTAGCCCTGTGCACCGGGTACGAGGTAGCGAATCCCGCTCACGCTCTCGCCATCGACCAAACGGACCGCCAGCGGAGGCATGGTCGTATCGATGGGCAGCCCGAAGGGGATTGCCGCCGCCGCGATGCTGCGCGTGACCAAATGGCCGCACAGGCGCGCGGTCATGCGGTCATCGCCGCGAGGCGTGACCAGCAGGCGAATGGCGGTGTCACCAGCCACCCGCGCTTCCCACCGCGCTTCCCACCGCGCTTCCGTGGCCACGACGGTGAGCGCCAGCACCGGTGGCATGTCCGGTGGCATGTCCGGTGGCATGTCCGGTGGCATGTCCGGTGGCATGTCCGGTGCCGCCGACAACGGCACCTCGACACGTGCTGCGGCCGGCGCGCTGTCCCGACAGCCCAGAACAACGGCTCCGCACGCGAGCGCCACAGCGAATCGCAAAGAATAAAACTGACGACCGAATGCCATGCGCATAAGAAACCGAGATGACGCCTGAATAACCAGAGAGGCCGAACGCGTGTGCGCTCGGCCTCTCTGTACTCATGACTTGATCACGAAATGATGCGCGGGCGAACCCGGTGCATCACGGCGGGGTCGGGCTGTTGGCGAGACCCGTGCCGCCGAACGTGTAGAACTCCTGGTTCTTCACGGCCAGTTCCTTGGCCGGCACCGGCATTTCGCGCGGCGTACCCACGAGCAGACCACCCGTGACACGCCGACGCTGGTAGAACGACACCGGGCCGAGGCCGAGCAACTCGACTTCCTGCTCGTAGATGAGCTTCTGCAGCAGCGACGCCTGGCCTTCGCCAGCCGTGGCCGCCGAGAGAGCTCCACGCACGACACGGGTGTTGTTGATCAGATTGGCGGCGGTCGTGAGGTTGCCACCCGAGCGACGCAGCTCCGCTTCCGCCCAGAGTAGATCGTTCTGATGACGGCTGATGACCGGCGCGACACCGAACCCACCATAAATCGCATTCGGCGACTGCTCGCCGGACCGATCGTAGCGGATGTGGCCGATGTTGGACTGATGATACATGCCACGATCGGGACGGTAGATCTCCTCCGTCGAGTACACGAAATCGGTGCCGGCGTTGGCTGTCGCCGGTACGACGCCGAAGTATCCGGCGAAGTCTTCGTCATCCGGTCCGAAGGAGCCGTCTCCGAGACGCTTGTCGGCCGAGTTCGGGCGCGCATTGCCGCCGTTCGGATACGGCGTCTTCTGCGAGACCGGATCGAGCAGGTTGGCCACACGCGTGTTCACGC
>CAIUOO010000111.1 GCA_903900795.1 uncultured Gemmatimonadota bacterium
CCCGACGGCGTCCGCCGACGAGGCGGCCCGACAGCGGACCGCTCTGGGGCTGGATGCCCCGCTGCCGATGCAATATGCGCGGTGGATCGGTGGCGTGCTGCGTGGCGACCTTGGCATGAGTCTTGTGCGCGCCGAACCGGTAACGCGCGTGATCAGCGAGGCACTGCCGGTGTCGCTCTTTCTTGGCGGCGTGTCGTTGATGGCCAGCTTCGTCATCGGCACGCTGCTGGGCATGCTGCAGGCGTTGCGCGCATCCCGTCGTACTGACCGCATGATCACGGCGATCACGACGGCGATCTACGCCGCGCCGAGCTTCTGGCTGGCGCTCGCGTTGGTCACGCTGTTCACGTCCGGCGTGGTGTGGCTTGGCTTGCCGGCGTCGATGCGATTGCCGGCGTTCGGGATGCAGGACCCGGCGGCGGACCCGACTGCGATGGGATGGGTGGACCGCTGGCGACACGCCGTGCTGCCGCTGCTGGTGCTCTCGTTGCCGGGCGCGGCCGGCGTGTCCCGCTTTGCCCGCCGATCACTGCAAGACGCGGCGGGCGCCCCGCATGTGCGGGCGGCGTACGCGCGCGGCCTGACCCGCGGCGCGGTGGAGCGCGCGCACGTGCTGCGCAATGCCCTGACACCGTTGGTCGTGCTGTTCGGACTCACGCTGCCCGGCGTGATTGCCGGCTCGGTGTTCGTGGAACAGGTGTTCGCCTGGCCCGGTCTCGGGCGCACGATGCTGTCGGCGATCGCGGCACGTGACTATCCCGTGGTCCTCGGACTCACGCTGGTGTATGCCGGCGCGGTAGTGACGGCCAATTTATTGGCCGATCTGATCCTCCTGCGACTCGATCCGCGGCGGCGGACGTCATGACGGTCAGGCGAACGTCGCCGTGGGCGACCGGCGTGTTGGTGACCATGACCCTCGCGGCAATACTGGTGCCCGCGTTGGCCTCGGACGACGCGCGCGACATCGGCGACGTGCTGGCCACCCGGCTCGTGCCGCCGTTCTCGCACGATGAACGCGGCGTGTGGCATTTGCTGGGCACCGATGCCTTCGGCCGCGACCTGCTCGTGCGTGTGTGGACGGGCGCGCGTATTTCACTCGGCGTCGGTGTAGCCGGATCGTCACTCAGTGGCGTGTTGGGCATCCTGCTGGGCGCGATCGCCGGCTGGCGTGGCGGCGTGGTGGATCGCGCGATCGTGGCACTGGGCGACGCGCTGCTGGCGATCCCCCGGCTGGTGCTGCTGCTCGTGATCGCCTCCCTCTGGGGACCAGGCCTCGCCGTGGTGATCACGGTGCTCGGCCTGACCGGATGGATGTCGGTCATGCGCCTGGTGCGGGCCGATGTGCAGGGCGTCCGCGCGCTGGCGTACGTGGAAGGAGCGCACGCGCTCGGTGTGCCGACGTGGCGGGTGTTGCGGCGGCACGTGATGCCGAATGCGATGGGCAGCGCGCTGGTGGCGATCACGCTCGGTGTCGGCAACGCGATTTTGCTGGAGAGCGGCCTTTCATTTCTGGGCCTCGGGATTCAGCCGCCGGCATCGAGTTGGGGCAATATGATTGCCGGTGGTCGCGACTGGCTGTTGGTCGCGCCGTGGATTGCCTTGGTCCCCGGCGTCCTATTGATCGTCACCGTCGTGGCGTGCACGGTGATCGGCGATGCGATGGGTGATCGCCGCGCGACTGGAGAGATTCGCTAGACCGGCCAAGCCGAAACCGGCGCGCGACTCAGCCCGCCGCCGCGACGTGCAGCGAAACGATTTCTCTGGGACCGGCCACGAAGTTGACCTGCCCTCCGGATGGCCGAGGCGCACCGATTGGCGTCTCGTCGAGGCGACAGCGGGTGATCCACCACGGGCCGTCGTGCGGCAGCGTCCACTGTGCTGGCACCGCATCGTCGGTGAGATTCACGGCACGTAGGATGATTCCATCGGAACGTTGCGCCAGCGTCACGGCTGACGCCTCGAGTCCGGCGCCGTGCAGAGCCGGGCCCGACAGGACGGACGCCGTGTGCGCGACCTCGAGATCGCGCCATGTCTCGCCGGTGAGCGGCAGAAGCAGCGCGTCGGCGGCCTGACTGTTGCGGATCGTTGCCTCCGCGTCATCGGCGTGCAGCATGATGCCGACGCGCGCGTGGAACGGCCCGATGCACTGTGCGCCGGGCGTAGAAGACGGCCATCCGGCGTGCCCTGGGCGTTCCGGGAGATCGACCCGTGAGAGCTCACCAATCGCGCGCACGAGCGTAATGGCCAGCGCGCCCGACCTCGACTCGGCTTCGGCGAGGCCGTCGGAGATCATGGTCACGCACTGGCCGCGCTCCGACTGCATGGCCCAGCGATGCATCGGCATCGTAGGCACGACCGCTTCCTTCAGCGTGTCGCTGGTACTCGAGGATGGGCACGCGAGGTCGCGCGCGACCGGCCCAAACGCGGCGTCGGCCGTCGTGAGCGCGTGTGGAAAGCCGGTATTCCACACGAGTTGCAATCGATGGTTACGGCGGCGGTTCACGCCCCGCACGTCACAGCGCAGCAGATCGGCATTCGCGTCGAGCACGAGTGTGGTATCCACGCGAACATCGCGCGCCTCGGTTTCCCAGCGGACTCGCAGGGCGGCCCGCAACGGACCGTGGTGCATGACGCGGGATCCGACGCACTCGAGACGTTCTGGAGTACCACGCAATGACGGCGTATAGCTATCGCCCAGGTCGACGACACTCTCGAGCGCGAGCGCGTTCTCGAGGCGACGCCCGTGCTGTTCGATCGCGATCTGACCCTCGTGCACGGTGACGCGCACTCGCTCATTGTCGAGCACAATGCCCCATGGAGTCTCGAGCACGCGCACCGCGACCGGTGCAGCAACCGGTGCAGCAACCGGTGCAGCAACCGGTGCAGCAACCGGTGCATCGCCCGCACCACCGATGACCGAGCGGACCACCCGAACTCCGAAGGCGGGCACGTCCGGCATCCACGCCACCGTACGATGCTCCCGCACCAAATCGTTGTCAGGATAGTGCTGAGGCGATTCGCGTCTGGCGTGCACGACGCGGGCCTCGAGGGGCTGCACGATTAGGCCGGGGATGCGAGGCGGGTCACCCTGCTCACGCACGGCCATCGGGGGAGCGGCGGCACCACCGGGTCCGACCGCCACATCGCCGAGCGTCTCGATGAGGCGAAGCTCGACGACACCAGCACGCACCCTCGCCGCGCGATTGCGCACCACGATCGCGTGATCGGTGTCTGGCCCGATGGCGCGCGCCCGCGCGGCAACCACATCGTGCCGTAAGGCCAGCTGCAGTGCGGCTTTGCGGAGCCCCTGCACCTGCGAGCGCACGCTCTCCTGCCGCACATCCATCGCGCGCGCCACCTCGTCGGTGGAGCAGCCGCAGAGCGTGTCATGCGGATGCGTTTCCAACAGATCCTGCCACGCGGCATTCACCAACGCGGGCAACTGCGCGAGCGTGATCGTACCATTGGCCGACGGTGTGCGTGATCGGGCCGTCGCGTGATGCAACCACGACAGCGCCAACCATGGCTCGACATCGCGGAGCAACGCGCGCTCGAGCCTCGCGTTGCGGCGTTTCTGCTGCGCGCGCGTGCCGAGCGTTCCCGCGAGCGTCCACGTGTAGCCGTACGAATCGCGCAGTTCACCGTGCACGACCGGCAGATCCACAGCGCGACACGCGGCGCCGAAGTGCTGAGCGAACGCAGTCAGCGACGTCCGCTCGACGCTCGCGGCGGGAGAGGCCACATCGTGGAGCGCCGACACGGCAGCGGTAATGTCAGGCTGGAGTGCGTGGTGATCGGCTCCGTTCAGGAGCAAGCCGACGCCGGTGCGATTCCGTCCGGCCAGCACCGGTTGCATGCGCCGCCATCGTGACGACACGGCCTCGACGTCGGCTGGAAGCGCACTGCCGTACTCGTAGCCGTCGGGAGGAAGGTGGTGCACCACCACCGATGACCCTTCGGGCGCCTCCCAGCGAAACGCGTCGGAGTCGGGATGGCTGGCGCCGCCCGCACCGCGCCACACGATGGCCATGGGAAAGCCGTAGCCGACCGCGATGGCGGGTAGTGCCGCCGGATGGCCGAAGGTGTCGGGGCAATACGCCACGGGCGGTGTCGTGGCACCGAACCGACGCAACACCCGACGGCCCGCTTCGAGATTCCGCAGGATTGCTTCGCCCGACGGGATGAGATTGTCGGCAAGCACGAACCACGGCCCAGCCTCCAGCGCTCCAGACTGCAATCGCGCGCGAAGCGCGGCCTCCTGCTCTGGGCGGACCTCGAGATAGTCGAGGAGCGTGATCGCCTGCCCATCAAGGAGAAACGACTCATCGGGGTGGTCACGCTCCAGCACGGCATCGAGGAGCGCCACCAACCGCTGGCGGAAGCGCGCGGCGGTGTGGTACCACTCGCGATCCCAGTGGGTATGGGAGACCACGCAGATCCTGAGCGGGGCCTGAGCGTCGGTGCGGGACTCGGATGGGGGCTCGTGCACGCGGGGAAGCTACCTCGCGAGCCGAGCTGGCGGCCAGTTCGTGATCGTCGGCATGCGCACCTGCGGTTGACCGCAACGCGGCCTCCATCGACCTTTCGGCCTGCCGAATGACTCGCGCCCTTTCCGTTCCCGTCTGTATCCGGATGCCTGCTTGGATTTTCTGACCGAGTTCTACCAGAAGCTTCGTGACCTTCCCGCCCTGGTCCAGTGGGCCGGGTACGTTGGGCTGACGATCATCATCTTCGCGGAGACGGGGCTGCTGGTGGGGTTTTTCCTACCGGGCGATTCTCTGCTCGTCACGGCCGGACTGCTCGCGGCGGACCCGGCGTTCGGTCTGAACGTCTGGCTGCTGGGGCTGATCCTGACGGTGGCCGCGATCGTGGGTGATACGGTGGGCTACCACGTCGGAAAAGCGACCGGACCGCGTATCTTTACCCGTGAGGATTCGCTGTTTTTCCACAAGGACCACCTGCTGAAAGCGCAGGCGTTCTATGAGAAGCATGGCGGCAAGACCATCATCATCGCGCGCTTCATGCCGATCGTCCGGACGTTCGCGCCCGTGGTGGCCGGCGTGGGCCAGATGCGCTACGCGTCGTTTCTCGCCTACAACGTGGTCGGCGGTGTGCTCTGGATCTGGAGCATGCTGATCACCGGCTACGTATTGGCGAAGACGGTGCCCGGTGTCGCCAAGCACGTTGAGAAGGTGATTTTGGTGGTGGTGTTCCTGTCGATTCTGCCGGGCATTATCGCTTGGTGGCGCAATCGCGGCGCACAGGCGAAGGCCTGAGCCTCCCGCACCGAACGGTTCGAATTCGCGTCGTACTCACGTTATACAGAAGGAGTCGTTGTCATGGCCCACGTTCTTCCGCCGCTGCCGTACGCGCCCGAGGCGCTCGAGCCGCATATCGATGCGCAGACCATGAACATTCATCATGGCAAGCATCATCAGGCGTACGTCACGAACCTGAATGCCGCGATCGAGAAGGCGCCCGAGTTGGCGTCGTGGTCGATCGACGAGCTGTGCAGCAAGATCAACGA
>CAIUOO010000112.1 GCA_903900795.1 uncultured Gemmatimonadota bacterium
ACCAGCTGGGAGCGCATTCGCAAGGCGCACTTCCTCAAGAGCGGCGGCCCCGGTTCGGCGCTCTGGAAGTCCACCGACGGCGGCACCACGTGGAAGGAGATCACCGGCGGTGGTTTCCCAGCCACCACCAAGGGGCGCATCAATCTCGCCATCGCGCCCAGCAATCCCGACATGGTGTACGCCATGGTCGAAGCCGACAGCGTGCGCGGCGCCAAGCCGCAGCGGCAGCTGAGCGGGTTGTATCGCTCGAAAGACGCCGGTGCGACGTGGACGTGGATGAGTACGATCAACAACCGTCCGTTCTACTTCTCGCAGATCCGCGTCGATCCGAAGAACCCAGATCGCGTGTACCGCATGGCCGTTGACTTCGCGTTCTCCGACGACGGCGGGCGCTCGTGGCGCGCGGGCATGGTGGGTATCCACGAAGACTATCACGGCATGTGGATCGACCCTAACGACCCCGAGCATTTCATTGTCGGTGGTGACGCGGGCATCTTTCAGACGTGGGACAAGGGTGGCACGTACGACGCCGTGAATAACATGGCGATGGGCCAATTCTACGGTATCAGCTACGACTTCCAGGTGCCGTATCGCGTGTGCGGCGGCTTGCAGGACAACGGCACGTCGTGCGGCCTGAGCCGTCGCGCCGGCGCCCCGCTGCAGATGACCGACTGGTTCGCGATCTTCGCCGCCGACGGATTGCAGACGGCGCAGGATCCGTTCAATCCTGACTACGTGTACTACGAGTCGCAGGGCGGCAACATTGCGCGCCGCAATGTGGCCACGGGTGAAGTGATGAGCGTGAAGGCCCGCACCGTCACGCGCACGCAGTTCGGCCAGCAGATCGCGCGCATCCGCGGCACCGGTACTACGCCGCTCACCCCAGAGCAGTCCAAGAGTATCGCCGACATCCGCGTGCAGATGAAGAAGGAGCTGGCCGATCCCAACGTGGCGACGCGCTGGAACTGGAATACGCCGTTCATCTTGTCGCGCCACGATGCGAACGTGCTGTACTCGGGTGCCGAGAAGCTGTTCAAGTCGGTGAAGAGGGGCGAAGAGCCCTACGCGATTTCGCCCGATCTCTCGTCGCGCGACGAATCGCGCATCCGCATGACCACCGGCTTTGATATCGATGGCAATCCGGCGGTGGATGCCACCGGCGGCATCACGCGCGATGCGACCGGCGCCGAAGAGAATGCGACGATCGTCACGATTGCCGAGTCGCCGTCCAAAGCCGGCGTGTTGTACGTGGGCACGAACGACGGCAAAGTGTGGATCACGAAGAACGATGGCGGTGCGTGGGAAGACCTGAGCGCGCGGTTCCCCGGCGTGCCGCCGTTCACGCACGTGAGCAAGATTGAGGCGAGTCCGTCGGATTCCGCTACCGTGTACGTGTCGTTCGATAACCATCGCGACAACGATTTTGCGCCGTATCTGTTCGTGTCGAACGATTTCGGGAAGACGTTCCGCGCGATCTCGGCCGGCCTCGCGGTCGGTCGCCCGAACACGGTGTACGTGGT
This sequence comes from uncultured Gemmatimonadota bacterium, assembly GCA_903900795.1. Taxonomy (GTDB): domain Bacteria; phylum Gemmatimonadota; class Gemmatimonadetes; order Gemmatimonadales; family Gemmatimonadaceae; genus Gemmatimonas. Next base: position 1,521 of record CAIUOO010000112.1, read on the forward strand.
GCGCGAGGATCCGTTCAACGCGTCGCTGCTGTACGCAGGCACGGAGCTCGGCGTGTACGCATCGCTCGATAAGGGCGCGACCTGGTTCATGCTCGATAACAATCTCCCCACGGTACCGGTGTACGATCTGCAGGTGCATCCGCGTGATCGTGAGCTGATTGCCGGCACGCACGGTCGTGGTGTGCAGATCCTCGATGTGTCGGCGCTGCAGCAGCTCACGCCGGCTGCGCTGTCGGCATCGGCCGTGCTCTTCAAGCCCACCGTCGCGCTGCAGTATGGCGAGCGCCCGCCGGGATCGGAGCCCCGGGCGCAGCGCATGTGGCGCGGGGACCGCGTGCCGGCAGGTGCGGCGATCACGTATCGACTCGCCGTCCCGGTCACCGGTGGTGCGCCGCGCATTACGGTGCTGAACGCGGCCGGCGACACCGTTGCGCGATTGCTCGGCACCAACACCGCCGGGTTGAACACGGTGACCTGGAATCTGCACGCCACCGGTGCGCAGATGCAGGGACCGAACGCTGGTGGTCGTGGTGGATTCGGTGGTGGATTCGGCGGCGCGCCGCAGCCGAGTGGGACCCTCAACGACCCCGGGTTCCCGGCCGGCTTCAATGCGCGTCCGGCGGAGGCGCGTGGCGCGGCCGATAGCACGGGCACGCCCGAGAATCAGGCCAAGGCCCTGATGGCGGCACAAAATCGGACGCCGGCCGCCGGTGGGGCTGGTGGCTTTGGTGGTGGCTTCGGTGGAGGTCGCCCGTCGTTCGTGGAAACGGGCGACTATCGCGTCGTGCTCGAACTCCCGGGTCAACCCAACGCCTCGTCGCAGTCACTGCGCGTAGTGCGGGTGTCGCCAGAAGAACGCGCCGTGCTGGTGCCGGCGAAGCGGTAGCGCGGACAGATCGAAAACAGCCGGAACACGGATTTTGCGGATCACACTGTAACAACACGGATTTGCTCCGCCTTTGCGACGAAGGTCTTCGACGTTGCGACGACTTTCTTTTGTCTGATTGAACAACACGCGGACGACCCCAAGGCGCAGAGCCATGGAGTCGTCCGCGTCATCGTTCTGCTTATCCGTGTGGGTTCCGTGTCATCGGTGTCATCCGTGTTCTGGCCGTTACGATCTCCGCTGTCCACCGCCCGTCGTGTCACGAACAGATCGAATACTGCCGGAACACGGATGACACCGATGACACCGTAACAACACGGATACGCCATGAGCCTTATGGCCGAATCGCCGCCATCACGATTCTATCGGGACTCCGCTCAATTCAATGGATGCACTTCGACAAAGGCAGCGAACACGCGATCGATTTCGATCTGCATGCCGTCTTCACGTTGCAACAGGACGCTGCGACTGGTACAGCATTGACAGCGCATAACGGCTCCCGGCTGAATACCGACGGACGAACAATGATTCCGGACAATCTCAAATAGGACCGCCCCGACGGCAACGCGCTCGCCGACCGTGATGTCAATCAGCGAACGGGACGAATCGTGCCGCGGCGTGGCGAGCATAAAGCGCTCCTCGTGGAACGGGTCGGTGGTGAAAGGTGGCCCCTTGCGGTCTGTCCTGCATGCGTCACCGCGTTCGTGCGCCGGGCAGGTCGTGATATGTGCGCGATTCTAGACTGGCCAACAGTCGTCGAACGCCCGACACGGCGTCCGCTGAATCACTGACAGTCGCTGAGAACGACTGCACGACGGCGCGCGCCCCGGCTGGCCGCGGATGAGCGCACTCATCAACCGCGGCGAGGAATACGCGCTATTTTCAGACATCTACACCTAGACGGGCCTGTGCGACCTACCGGCGAATCATCGTCCC
>CAIUOO010000113.1 GCA_903900795.1 uncultured Gemmatimonadota bacterium
CATCTGTTGTTTCTGTTCGGCGTGATCTTCTATCTGTATCGCCTGAAGGACATCGGCGTGTACGTCACGCTGTTCGCGCTCGGGCATTCGATCACGCTCCTGGCCGGGGTGCTCACCGGCGTGCATGTGAACGCTTTCGTGATCGACGCGATCATCGGCGCGTCGGTGATGTACAAGGCGCTCGACAACCTCGGCGTGTTCGCCCGGTGGTTGACGTATCAGCCCGATCCCCGCGGCACCACGATGCTGTTCGGTCTGTGTCATGGACTCGGGCTGGCCACCAAAATGCTCGACTTCGAGTTGGCGACCGACGGACTGGTGGCCAACTTGCTCGCCTTCAACGTGGGCGTGGAGATCGGGCAGTTCCTTGCGTTGTGCGTGATTCTGCTCGCCATCAGCTTCTGGCGCCGGAGCGCCGCGTTCGAGCGCTACGCCACCGCCGCGAATGTGCTGCTGCTGATCAGTGGCGTCGCGCTGGTGGTGTATCAGGTGAACGGGTACTTCACGATGGCGCCGGCCTAGCGATGCGCACGTCAGACGAATCGATACCGCGCGACAGCCTGCCCAGCGTGCGTGTGCTCTTGTGGCTCTCGCTGCTGGCGCTGCTTGTGATCGCCGTGCTGGTCGTGACCGTGGTGTTGCCAGCCGAGACGGGCCGTGATCCGACCGGCGTGGGGCAGCGGCTTGGCCTGACCGAGATGGGGCGGATCAAGGTGGCGCTTGCCAGCGAAGCGGCCGCTGACTCCGGGAACGCGCGCACGAAGCGGGTGGCCATTGGTGGTGCCGGTTCTCGCTGGCGCGACTCAATGGTGATTACGTTGCAGCCCACCGAGGGGATCGAGGTGAAAATGTCGATGCACCGCGGGGAAACAGCGTTCTACGCGTGGACGACGAACGGCGGTGAGGTGTATTTCAACATGCACGGCGAGCCGCCCGATCCGCCAAAGGATTACGCCGCACATCGGTACGGTAAAGGGACGTCGGCCGGAGAATCCGGAGAGCTGGTGGCGGCGTTCGACGGCGTGCATGGTTGGTTCTGGCGCAATCGCACCGACGTGCCCGTCACCATCACGCTCAAGACCGGTGGCGCCTACCTCGTACTCAAGGAGATGCCGTAAATGTTCGCAGCGAAATCTGTGGCGGCCGGTGTCGCGCTGTGGCTGGTGGCCGGCTCCTCGCTGGCCAGCAGCGCCGTGCGTCGCCACGTGGCGTGGGACGGTATGGTGCTCGGTGTGGGCGGGTCCAAGATCCGAGGCGAAGTGGAAATGGTGGCTGGCAAGACACCGGGAACAACCGCCATCGAAGTGACCTACGCCCGCGATGCGGCGGGAGCCGTCCGCCCCTGGCATGTGCACGTGGGCAGCTGTGCCAAAGGCGGCCCCGTGCTGGGCGCGGCCTCGGCGTATCCCGTGTTGCGCGTCGACCGCAAGGGAGCGGCCGAGGGGAAAGCGACGTTGCGTCTCGCTCTCCCCGACAGCGGCAACTACTACGTGAACATCCACGAGTCGGCAGCCGCGATGTCCAAGATCGTGGCGTGCGGAGATCTGCTGCTCGAGGAGTAGGGTCGGCTGTTGTCACCCGCTAGACTGCAGGGATGACGACACCGACGGAAACCGCCCCCGACCGCTACGCCTACTGGCAGACCGCCCCGCTCTCCATCGCGGGCTCGCGGGTGCTGGTGGCCACCAAGCCCGGGGTGTTCTCACACGGCACGGTGGACCCGGCCTCGATGATGCTGGCCGAACAGGTGGCGTCGCTCGGCAAGAGCACCTCAGTGCACCTGAACTGCGGCAACGGCCTGGTGCCGGCGGCCGCCGCCGTGGCCGGTGGTGCCTCGGTGCTCTGGTGCTCGGACCGGTCGCTGCCGTCGGTGCAGGCCACCGAGCGTACGATGGCCGCCAATGGCATCGCCGGGTCGCACGTGGTGCACGCGCATGGCACGCACGCCTTTCCGCTGGCGCTCGCGGCCGACGTGGTCACGGTGCGTGTGTCCACCGACAAGCTCGCGCTGCAGCAGTTGATCTGGGAGGCGTTTCATGCGCTTCGCATCGGTGGCAAGTGCTTCATTGCCGGCGCGAACGACGAAGGGGTGAAGCCGGCGGTGCGGTTATTGGAGTCCATCTTCGGGATGGCGCGCCTCGAGGCGCAGCACAGCGGGCATCGCATGGCGGTCGCCACCAAGACGCAGATCGCCCCCGCCTCGCTCGCGGAGGGCACGTCACCGTTTCTCGACCCCGAGCAGTTCCGTGAGGTCGCCGTCACCATCAAGGGTGTCGATCACACGCTCTTCTCGCGTCCCGGGGTGTTCTCGTGGGAACACCTCGACGAGGCCACGCAAATCCTGGGCGACCTGATGGACATCCGCCCGGGCGAGTCGCTGCTCGATCTGGGGTGTGGCGCCGGGGCGCTCGGCCTCACCGCGGCCTCGCTATC
>CAIUOO010000114.1 GCA_903900795.1 uncultured Gemmatimonadota bacterium
GACGTGATCCGCGAGCGCGATGTGCTCGTGCATCATCCGTACGAGTCGTTCAGCTCGTCGGTGGAAGCGTTCCTCGAGGCGGCGTCGAGCGATCCGCAGGTGCTGGCGATCAAGCTCACGTTGTACCGCACGTCGGGCGACACCGCGATCGTGCGGGCGTTGACCGAGGCCGCCGAGGCAGGCAAGCAGGTGGCGGTCATCATCGAGCTGCAGGCGCGCTTCGACGAGCAGAACAACATCACGTTCGCGCGCACGATGGAAAGCTATGGCATTCACGTGGCCTACGGGCTGCCCGGGCTCAAAACGCACGCCAAGACGGTGCTGGTGGTGCGACGCGATCAGGACGGCATCCGGCGCTACGTGCATGTGAGCACCGGCAACTACAACTCGAAGACGGCTCGGCTGTACACGGACATCGGCCTCTTCACCTGCAATCCGCAGATCGGCGCGGATTCGAGTGACTTGTTCAACTCGCTCACCGGCGTGTCGCGGCAGAAGTTCTACCGACGGCTGATCATGGCGCCGGCGAATCTGCGCCAACGCACTATCGAGCTGATCGAGCGCGAGTCGGCGCACGCCAGGGCGGGACGCGGCGGGCGCATCATCGCGAAGATGAATGCCTTGGTCGATCCCGAGGTGATTGCGGCGTTGTACCGTGCGTCCGAGGCGGGGGTGGAGATCGATCTGATCGTGCGCGGCATCTGCTGCCTGCTACCGGGGCTCGTCGGCGTGAGCGAGCGTATCCGCGTGGTCAGTATCATCGGACGCTTTCTCGAGCACTCGCGCGTGGCGTACTTCTCGAATGGCGGCAATCCCGAGTACTACATCGGGTCGGCCGACTGGATGCCGCGCAACTTCGACCGCCGCGTGGAAGCGATGGCGCCGATCGACGACGTGGCGTGGCATGACCGCCTGCAACGGGTGCTGGAAACGTGTCTGACCGACAACCGACAGGCCTGGGAGCTCGGGGCCGACGGCACGTATCGTCGGCGAAGCGCCGATGGTGCGCCGGAACGGTCGACGCACGCCACGATGATGCGTGATCCGTGGGCCGGGTTGGAGCCGAAGCAGACGGTCAAGTCGGCCGCGAAGCGGACCCGGGCCACGTCGTCGGACGGGCTCCGCGCGGACTAGCGAGGAGGCGCCGGCCGAGGGGCTGCGTCTACTCGCCGTCGCCGTCGTCGTCCGCCGTGATCTCGGTGCCATCGGGCGCGACCACGATGATCGGTCGGCCGAGCACTTCCTCGAGTAAATGCCGTTTGCGGCTGGCGCCCCAGCACTCAAGGCGGACGTTGGTGGCCCCTTCGGCCTCGAGGAGCGTCACGCGCAGCGCCTCGTTGGTCAGCTTCACGCGCAGCGCGCCGACGGCCGCCACGTGGCCACGGTCCATCCCGTCGGCGAAGCGCAGCAGGGCGGCGAGTTTGACGACGCGTTCTCGCGACGCTCGGTCGAGCTGCGCGAAACCGCGGTGCTTCGTCTTGGGCGGCGTGCCGCGATGGTAACGGGCGACATGTGCGACCACGACCTGCTGGGACGGCGTCATCCCAAGCAGTTCGGCGTGCGAGATGAGATGAAACGAATGTTTGTGGTGCTTTTCGTAATTGATGTGATAGCCCACATCATGCAAGAGCGCCGCATCAGAGAGCAACTGACGGTCGCGCGTATCGAGTTGCAGGCGCGGGGCGAGCGTGTCGAACAGTTGCAGGGACAGCGCCTGCACCTGGCGCGCGTGCGGCTCCTCGTAGTGACACCGTTCGGCAAACTCACGCACCGAGCGCTCGCGGGCCATGCCGGGGTCGGCCACTGTGGGCGTCACGCGTGCCGCCTCCAGCAGCAGCCCTTCGCGTATGCCGTAGGCTGAGGCGAGCAGATCGCGCGGGTCGAACCGCGACAACACCTCGGCGGCCACGGCGAGACCGGCTACGATGATGTCCGCACGCGCCGGATTGAGCCCCGGCACATGCGCCCGTTCGTGAGATTCGAGCCGCTGCAGCCAGTCGAGCACGTGCTCCAACTCCACGCGCGTCACCCGCGTGCCGTGCGGCGATCGTACGGTGACATGCTGCCGCGAGAGCACGATGCCGGCCAGGTTCGTGAACGTGCCCCCGGAGCCGATAATCTGCGCACCGCGCCAGTCTTTGACCGGTACCGCACGCCGGAGGCCGTCTCTCACGTGTTCGCGTAGGGCGCGCACGCGGCGCGGGTTGACCCTGGGGGTCAGAAAGCGCTCCGTGAGGCGCACCGCTCCGAAGGGCAGGGACGCCACGCGCTCGATGAGGCCGTCCTTGGCCAGCACCAGTTCGAGCGAGCCGCCGCCGATGTCCATCACGACCGTACGGCCGGACCCCAGCTCAAAGTGCGCCAGTGCGCTGCGGAAGCAGAGCAGGGCTTCCTCCTCGCCGCTCAGGATGCGGACGCGGCGGCCGGTGAGGGTTTCCACCTGTCCGGTGAAATCGGCGCCGTTGGCGGCATCTCGCACCGCGCTGGTGGCTACGATCTCGATACGGGCGGCACCCAACTGGCCAGCCAACGTGACCATGCGCTGGACCGCCGTCACGGCCGCTTCGATGGCGGTCGGCGACAGCGAGCCGGTGGCCTCGAGTCCCTCGCCCAGCCGCGGCATCGCCTTCATCTCGTCCACCACGCGGATCTGTCCGCTCGGCGATACGTCCGCGACGATCTGACGGATGGAGTTGGAGCCGATGTCGATCGCGGCGATCCGGATGTCGGTCGATGCGGTCGTGATGGGTGCCGTCATGTGGTGTCGCTGGAAGGAGGCGGTGGGGTGTCCTCGTCGAACCGATGACGAATCTGCTTCCCCTCGGCAAGATACACGGCGTCTTCCCCGATGTTGGTGGCGAGGTCGGCTACCCGCTCCAAGTTTCGGCTGACCAGCAACAGCTCGAGTGACGGGGCGATGGCTTGCGGGTTGCCCATCATGTCGGCCAAGAGTGCGCGAAAGATGCTCTCATGCTTGGCGTCGACGTCGTCATCGGCTTTGCCGACGGCACGGCCGAGGGCGCCGTCACCACGGATGAAGGCGTCGAGGGCATCGCTCAGCATGGCGCGCGCCCGACGCGCCATGTCGGCGAGGGCCGGGACGGCCGGGACGGCTAAGCGCTGATCGACCAGACGGACCGCACATTGCGCGATGTTCACGGCGTGATCGCCGACGCGCTCGAGGTCGCTCGAGACCTTGATCGCGCCGATCAGGAAGCGGAGGTCACGCGCCATCGGCTGCTGCAGGGCCAGCATGGCGATGGCCTGATTCTCGGCCTCCACCTCAAGCCGGTCGAGCTCCTCGTCGGCCTCGATCACCGCGATCGCTTTCTCGCGGTCGCGCTCGAGCAGCGCTTCAACCGAGAGTGCGACCAAGGACTCGGCGCGCTCGGACATCTCGAGCAGCCGCTGTTTGAGCACCGCGAGATCATCGTGAAAGTGCCGATAGCCGGCGGGAACGTCGCGCATCATCCGAACCTCCCCGTGATAAACGCTTCGGTCCGTGAGTCGGACGGGCGCGTGAACAAACGATCGGTGGCCGCGTCTTCGACAAGGACGCCGTCCACCAGCAACACCGTGCGTCGGGACACGCGCGCGGCCTGATGCAGGTTGTGGGTCACAATGATAATGGTCAGGTCCTGCTGAAGATCGTACAAGAGTTCTTCAATGCGCTGCGTGCCCTGCGGGTCGAGCGCGCTGGTCGGTTCGTCGAGCAGCAGCACGGTCGGTCGGTTGGCGAGCGCGCGCGCAATACAGAGCCGCTGCTGCTGACCGCCGGAGAGCGACCAGGCACTCTGGTGCAGGCGATCCTTGACCTCGTCCCAGAGGGCGGCCCGCCGCAAGGCGTCTTCGACCGTGTCGTCGAGTGCGCGCCCCCTGAGGCCGGCATTGAGGCGCGGTCCATAGGCCACATTGTCGAACACGGACCGCGGAAACGGATTGGATCGCTGAAACACCATGCCGACCCGCTGCCGCAGCACGCTCACGTCGACCGTGGGCTCGTACACATTGTCGCCCTCGAGGAGCAGCCGGCCGCTATGGCGCGCGCCCGGCAGTTCATCGTTGAGTCGATTGATGGCGCGCAACAGTGTGCTCTTGCCCGACCCCGACGGGCCGATGAGCGCGGTGACCGACCGGGGACGCACGGCAACGTCGACGTTGTGCAGCGCCGGCGCCGCGCCGAACCACGCGGAGAACCGTTCGAACGTGACGGCACCGGGGTGGCTATGGATGTCCGTGCTCATCCGAAACGCCCAGTGATGTAGGCTTCGGTGCGCGCGTCGGACGGGGTCGTGAACAGCTGCCGGGTGGGGGCGCACTCGACGATGCGCCCATTGAGCA
>CAIUOO010000115.1 GCA_903900795.1 uncultured Gemmatimonadota bacterium
GATGGCCATCGGCATCGCGTGGTCAGCGGCGCGCGTGCCGTCGCTGTCGCTGGCGCAGACCGCCGCCACGTTCTACCCCGCCGCTCAGTTTGCCGATGGCGCGTTACGTCCCACGCCCGCACTGATCGTGCAACTCGGCGATGCGCGCCCCGACGACCCGCCCACCATGGTGCGTGCGAAGGCGTTAACCGAAGGCACCGACATCCTGGCGGGCGATTCCGTGCTGTCGGACAGCGGCATGGCCTCGTTCGGTGCGCTGCGACTGCGCATGCGCATGCGCGACGATGTGGCCGCCTTGCGGTTCGAAGCCGACGGCTATCGCCCGGTGGACTTCGTCGTGCCGCGCAACGCCATTGGCATTGCTGGAGGCCCCGGGGTCGGCTCGATGCGCATCATCGACGGACGGGTGGCCGGTCAGCCGCTCACGATGGCGCGGGCGCGGATCGAGGTCGCCCCCGGCGCCGCGATCGACGGCCTCGTACAGGTCGAGTACAACGCCCCGTGGAGCGCGGCCTCGGTGTGGCTGGCGGTGAGCCCCACGTGGGGCGACGCAGCGCGCGTGGCGCGGGATCTGTATCCGGTCGCCACACCGGTGCGCCGAGAGGTCATCGATATCCCGATTGCCCAGCAGGCGCCAACTACGCCCGGGCGCTATTGGATCGTGCTGGCCATCTCGGCAGAACCGGCGGGCGGCTTCATTGCGTCCGGCACGAACTGGACGGTGCGAACACCCGTGTGGGGTGACGGGAACGACTTGGCGTCACTGCCGGACAGCGTGCTGCTGGAGGCGCAGCAGCGGGGCCTGATTCGAACGTCGAGGGCCTATCCACTGGACTGGGACGTGGCGCCGTGTCGACTCCGCGGCGGGCCCGGTGGCGGGCCCGGTGGCGGGCGACCCACGCTCAAGTACTGCGACGGCCAGCTGGCCATGACCGCCGTCGAAGTGATCGTGCGCTGACGGGCGTTCGGCGCCCCGACGTGCACCGCGTGCGCATCGGGGTTTTGCGATGTGCCTGATTCTGAATTGGATCTGCGTTGGATCTGCGTTGGATCTGCGTTGGATCTGCGTTGGATCTGCGTTGGATCTGCGCTCGCGCCCTCCACGCGTTGGCCAAAACTATGCAGGTAGTTGACACGGCGCGCGCTACGCGTACGTTCAACTATCCCCTTAGTTGAGGCCATGTGAATCTTCCGACGTTGGGCGAGCGCGAGCTGGACATCATGACCGCCTTATGGGCTGGCGGCGCCGGCACCGTGGCGGAGGTGCGCGGTCGGTTGGGTGTTGACCTCGCGTACAACACCGTGCTCACGATCCTGCGCAATCTCGAGTCGAAGGGACTCGTGGATCATGAAGCCGAAGGGCGTGTGCACCGGTATTTCCCCGTCGCGAGTCAGGAGGCGATGCAGACGAATGCGCTCTCGCGGGTGGTCGCGAAGTTCTTCGCGGGGTCGCCGGTCAGTGTCATGGCGCATCTGCTGGAGAGTGGATCGCTCTCCGCCGACGAGCTGCGCACGCTGCACCGGCATCTTGATATGCGACTCAACGACCTCGAGGAGCGTGACTGATGCTCGCCGCCTTCATGCTGTATGCGACGGTGCTCGCCGTCGTGATAGGGGTGCTGGCGGTGCTGATGGAGCGGGCAGCCGCGCAACTCCGATGGCCGCGGCGGTGGGTGTGGCTGATCGCCATGGTCGCGATGGTGCTCATGCCCACCGTCATGCGGCTGACGACGCACCGCGAACCTTCCGCGAACGACCGCATCGTGCCACCCGTCTCCGTCTCGCGCATCGCGGCGAATCTGCCTGACGCTGCGCCGGAGACGCTGCCGCAGGCTCTACCGCAGGCGCTGAGGGTGAATGCGCCCGCCGCAGTCACGAAACAGCCCGTGCGCGTTCCGCCCGAGTCGATGACGGCGCACTGGCAGCGCGTGCTCGACCGACTCATCGAACGCACGGCAGCGGCCGATCATCTGCTGTTGTATGTGTGGGCCCTGTTGACGGGCGGACTGGCGGTACGTGTGGGTCGAGGGCTCTGGCGCCTGCGCATCCTCCCGCGCTCCCTCGAGCAGCGGTCGGTGCAGGGCACGACGGTGTACCTGACGGAGAACCTGGGGCCGGCGGTCATTGGCGGAACGTGGTCAGCGATTGTTCTCCCTCGCTGGGTGCTTCAGCTCGACCACGCGCTCCTGACGTTGGTGCTACAGCACGAGCGAGAGCATGTGAAGGCGCGCGATTCGCGCGTGCTCGCCATCGGCCTGGTGCTGCTGGTGCTGGTGCCCTGGCACGCGCCGCTCTGGTGGGCCTGGCGGCGACTGCGACTCGCGATCGAAGTGGATTGTGATGCGCGTGTGCTGCGCGCCGATGGCAACGTCAAGCGCTACGCACAGCTGCTGCTCTTGATGAGCCAGCAACGCCGCGTTCAGGGACCAGTGTCATTCGGTGACGCCCTGACATCGCCGCTGCTGCTGGCGTTCAACCCACAATTCCATCACCTCACACAGAGGATCAACGCCATGACTGCTCGCCCGTCGAAGCACCCGCTGCGTCTCCTCACCATCGGGCTCGCCAGTGCGGCGATGGCGACACTCGCCGTGGCGATTCCCGCACCTCCAAAAGTCGCCGTGGCGTCAGCGCCGATTCGCGCGTTAACGAGCCGTCCCCGCGAGACGGTGCTCATCATTCCTGCACGTCATGTGGTGCTGTCGAAGCGGGGTGTGGGCGTCGCTGAGACCGCCTCACCGCTTGCTCCGGCGACCCAGTGGGATTCACTGGCGGCAAGAAGATCATCGCTCGAGCTGCAGCGCGTGAGAGTGCTCATGACATACGAACCACGGTTCGCGCGCCTACAAGAGATCGACCGCAAGTTCGCCGACCTTGATGACGCGCTCCAAGCGCTACCGTCAGGGTCCGCATGGAATGTGCTGGAGCGCGTCACGCGAGCGCTCGGCGCGCGGACCGAGGTACTGCTTGCCGAGCGCCAGCGCCTCTCGGCGGGCGGCAAGCGTTTCACGACCGAGTTCGCGGCAATCGACGCCGAAATAGATCTGCTGCGGCAGCGAACGTTGGCCCTCCGCCGCCTGCAAGCGCAGTGGCGACCACCGCTAAAGCCGTATGCAATGCGATCGGTCGTTTCGGAGGCAGAGGCCGCTGCCCAGTCTTCGCGTGCCCCGGCACCCTCGCTGAAGCACTGACCGAGCCCGTAGGCACGCGTAGGACATCGTCGAGGTGTCCGCACGGTGGCGCCGCTGTAATCCAACTGTAATCCGTCTTTTACCCGTTGATCATGACGAGATGGGGGTTGAGGTCCTACTGTCGTGCATCCGCTCTACCACGGCTCCCCTCGAATCCACTGCCGATGCAATCCTCAGGTATGATCACGCGGCGGAGCATCACGCTGCGACGCATCACGCTCGCTGCTGCGCTGATACTGCTGTGTGCGGCCCCAGTCGTAGCCGAGGCGCAAGTCGTTGAAGCGGTGTCGACACAACCGTCCGACACCACACAGGCCGGTGCCGTGCGCGTCTACCTCGATTGTCAGAGCAGTCGCTGCGACTATGATTTCTTCCGCGACCAGATGCGATGGGTGAATTTCGTGCGCGACCGGCTGGTGTCGGATGTGCTGCTGCTCGTGACCTCGCTGCGTACGGGCTCCGGTGGGTCGGAGTACACGATCGCGGCCATCGGGCAGACGGCCAATCGCGGCCGCGCCGATACCGCCGTGGTGTTCGTGGCGCCGAACGACGCCGACGATGTGGTGCGCCGCCAGCTGGCGCGGACCTTTTCGCTGCTGCTCGGCCCCTATGCCGCGCGCACACCGCTCGCGTCGCGTCTCACGCTGAACTACGCGGCCCCGACCACCGCCGCGGCCAGCCCCAAGTCGGTACAAGATCCATGGAATTTCTGGGTCTATCGCGTGTCGGTGAACGGATTCGGCAATGGTGAGAAGCGGCAGTCGTTTGTGAATGGTTTCTCCACCATCAGCGCCAATCGCGTCACGCAGTCGTTGAAGGTGAATCTGAGCGCCAACCTGGGCTACGATCAAAGCCGATTCGAGCTCGGTGACGGAAAGACCTTCACCAACATTCAGCGCAATTACGGCGGCAGTGCGCTGGTAGTGAAGAGTCTGAACGATCACCTGTCGGCGGGCATCACGGCCAGTTCGCAGTTCTCCGACTACAACAATTACGATCTCAATCTGCGCATCACGCCGGCGGTCGAATACAACCTGTTTCCGTACAAGGAATTCACGCGCCGTCAGCTGACCGCCTTCTACGCCGTCGGCATCGCGTCGATGCGTTATCAGGACGTGACCATCTACGACCGGACCACGGAGACGCGCCCTGTGCACAACCTGACGGTGGCATGGAACGCGCGGCAGCCGTGGGGCTCGGTGAACATGTCGCTGTTCGGGTCACAATATCTGCACGACGTGAGCTACAACAGCTACGGCATCAGCGGCTTCACCGACCTGCGCATCGCCAAGGGGCTCGCCATCAACGTGGGCGGCAACTACTCGCGGGTGAACGACCAGCTGTATCTGCGCCGTGGCCGGCTGTCGGACAACGAGATCATCGCCCGTCAGCAGGCGCTGGCCACCAACTATCGTTTCTTCGTCCAGCTGGGCATGAGCTA